>DATLGH010000052.1 GCA_035540635.1 Egibacteraceae bacterium
CCCACCGCGGCTGGATGCAGTCCGAGGGCCACCGGCGCAACATGCTCAACCGCTACCACGACGCCGTGGGCATCGGCATCATCTGCGACGCCGACGGCACCATGTGGGCCACCATGAACATGGGCCGGTTCACCGGCTCCACCCGCCCCGCCTACGACAACCACGTCCCGGCCGACCCCATCGTGCACAACAACGACGGCGGGACCACCTGCCGCGACTTCAACCGCTCCGCCGCGAGTGCGCCGCTCCCGGTCCCGCTGCCCCCGCTGAAGCCGGGGGAGTTCCGCGACGTGAACGGGGGACCGCACGCGCCGGCCATCAAGGCGCTCGCGCTGCGCGACATCACGAACGGGTGCACCGCCGAGCTCTTCTGCCCCGACCGGCAGATCACCCGCGCCCAGATGGCGTCGCTCATCGCCCGTGCGCGCAAGCTGCCCGCCACGGGGGGGAGCTACTTCACCGACATCGCCGGCTCCCCGCACGCCGGGGCGATCAACGCCCTCGCGGCGGCCGGGATCACCGGGGGCTGCGGGCCGGACCGCTTCTGCCCCGACGCGCCGGTCAGCCGCGCCCAGATGGCGTCGTTCCTCCAGCGGGCGTGGAAGCTGCGCAGCCTCTCCCTCTCCCTGTCGCTCGGCGACCGCTTCTCCGACATCGCCTCGTCGGTGCACCGGACAGCCATCAACACGATCGCCTCGGCGGGGATCACGCGCGGCTGCGGTGACGGTCGCTACTGCCCCAACCAGCCGGTCAAGCGCGCCGAGATGGCCTCGTTTCTCGCCCGTGCCCTCGGGCTCGTCTGACAGGTTCCTACTCGAGCGTCCGTGGGTCCGTCGCGCTGAGGGATCAGCGGACCGCTCCCGGGCCTACAGGTCGCGCCGGGCGAAGGCCAGGGCGGCGAGCCCGAGGACGACGGCGGGATAGGCGACCCCCCACGCGACGAGCGCGGCCGACGGGGGGTGGGACGAGGCGAAGGGGATGCCGGGAACGTCGCCGGCGGCGAGCAGCAGCGGCGACTGCGCGAAGTACGACGCGGCGCGCCACACCATGTCCGACGGGACGGCGACGCCGACCGCAGTCGCGAGCGTCGTCATGGCGGCGTTGTCGAGGGCCCGGCCGACCGTGGCGATGATCCCGCCGAGCCAGGCGAGGCCGAACAGCGACAGCACGACGACGCCGTTGGCGAGGGTGGGCAGCACCGTGCTGCCGAGCAGCGCGAGGCTGAGCATGGCGGCGGCCTGGACGGCGAGGAGGCCGATCGCCATCAACGGGTTGAGGGCGGTGTAGCCGGCGATGAGGTGGGCGGCGAGCAGCAGCCCCCCGGCCATGAAGGTCACGTAGAGGGCGAGGATCGCGGTCAGGCCGAGCCAGCGGCCGACGAGGTAGTCCCTGCGGCGCAGGGGACGGGCGAGCACGGCGTGCAGCGTGCCGGCGTCGATCTCTCCGGAGACCGCCCCGACGCCGAGCAGGACCGCGAGGAGCCCGGCGAGGAAGTAGACGCTGTAGAGCCCGAAGACGGTCAGCAGCGTCGACCCGAACGCGGACAGCGCCGTCTCCGCGGGACCATCGCCCCGGGCGTCGAGGAGCGAGAACCCGGCGATGAACAGTGCGGCGAAGAGGGCGCTTACGAGCGTGCCGGTGACGACGAGCCGGCGCTTCACCGCCTCGGCCACGGTGAAGCGCGCGATCGTGAGCGCCCTCACGGCGACGCCCGCCCGACGAGCCCGACGAAGAGGTCCTCCAGGGACTGGCGCACCGGCACGAGCGCGTGCAGGCGGTAGCCGGCGCGCACGAGGCGCTCGGCGGCGACGGGAGCGACGGCGAGGTCGTCGACGGCGAGCACGACCGTGGAGGGGTCCGCCCTCAGGACCTCGCCGTGCTCCCGCAGGAGGCGCAGGGCCTCCTCGTCGACCCGGTCGAGGGTCAGACGGAGCTCGGTGGCCGCGGCGAGGAGCTCGTCGAGGCGCCCGGCGCGCACGACCCGTCCGCGGTCGACGATGGCGACGCGGTCGCACACCATCTCGACCTCGCTGAGCAGGTGGGAGTTCAGGAAGACGGTGACACCCTCGGCGCGCAGCTCGCGGACGATGTCACGCACCCGGCGCCGGCCGACCGGGTCGAGCGCCGAGGTCGGCTCGTCGAGCAGCACGAGGCGTGGACGCCCGAGCAGCGCCTGCGCGAGCCCGACGCGCTGCGCCATCCCCTTGGAGAAACCGCGCAGGCGCTCCCCGGCGCGTTCGGCGAGCCCCACCCGCTCGAGCACGTCACGCGCCCGCGCCCGGCCCGCCGGGCGGTCGAGCCCGGCGAGGCGCGCGTGGAAGGCGAGCAGCTGCTCGGCGGTCATCCAGTCGTGGAACCGGAAGTGCTCGGGGAGGTAGCCGAGCTCGCGCCTGCTGGCCGGGTCGCCGGCGGGGCGCCCGAAGATCCACGCCTGCCCCGCGGTGGGCCGCACGAGACCCGCGAGGATCTTCAGCGCGGTCGTCTTCCCGGCGCCGTTGGGCCCGAGGAAGCCGAACACCTCACCGGGTTCGACGGTGATCGACAGGTCCGCGAGGGCAGCCCTGCGCCGGTAGTCCTTGCGCAGACCCTCCGTCGCGATCGCCGCCGTCCCGTGGCCCATGGTTCCGCATTCAAGACGCAAACGCCCCCGCGAGCCATTGCTGCGCACGCAGCCGAGTCCCCGGGCGGACGGTAGGCTGCCTCGACATGGGTGCGGAGACAGCCGGCCTGCGCTTCGACGACCGCGGCCTCATCCCGGCCATCGTGCAGCAGCACGACACCGGGGAGGTGCTCATGCTCGCGTGGATGAACGCGGACACTCTCGAGGAGACGCTCCGCAGCCGAGAGACGGTGTTCTGGTCCCGCAGCCGCGGCGAGCGCTGGCACAAGGGCGCGACGAGCGGCAACACCCAGCGCGTCGTCGAGGTCGTCGCCGACTGCGACGCCGACGTGCTGCTCGTCAAGGTGGACCAGCACGGCGCGGGGGCGTGCCACACCGGCGCGCGCAGCTGCTTCCAGCAGCGGATCGCGGCCCGGTGACCGTCCAGGACGTGGCGGTCCGGGGGGCGGCGCCCTACCGGCCGACCCGCGAGGAGTTCACCGCGCTCGCGGCCCGCCACGCGGTCGTGCCGGTATGGCGGGAGGTCCTCGCCGACCTCCAGACGCCGCTAGCGGTGTACGACCGGCTGCGCACCGCGGGCGGCCCGACCTTCCTCCTCGAGTCGGTCGAGAAGGGGGAGCGGTGGGGCCGCTACTCGTTCATCGGGCTGCGCCCGTTCCTCACGATGTCCGCGCAGGGCGGGCAGGTCCGGCTGGAGGGCGCCGCCCCTGCCGCCGCCCGCGACGCGGCGGCCGGCGGCGACCCGCTGGCCACCCTCGAGGCGCTCGCCGCCGCGCTCCGCGCACCGCAGCTGCCCGGACTGCCGCCGCTGTTCGCCGGCGCTGTCGGCTATCTCGGGTACGACATCGTGCGATTCGTCGAGCGGCTGCCGGACACGACGGCCGACGACCTCGCCCTCGACGACGTCCGCCTGGTCTTCCCCGGCCAGCTCATCGCCTTCGACCACCTCCGCCAGCGGCTGCACGTCGTCTCGAACGTGCTCGTGGGGCGCGACCCGGGCCGCCAGTACGACGAGGCCCTGACCGCCTCCGAGGATCTCGTCGACGCGCTGAGCGCGCCGGTGCGGGCACCGCCCGTGGCTCCGCCGCAGGCGACGAAGGTGACGGACGCGGCGGCGAACATGACGCGGGAGGCCTACCTCGCCGCGGTCGAGGTGGCCAAGGAGTACATCCGGGCCGGCGACGTCTTCCAGGTCGTGCCGTCACAGCGTTTCTCCCTCGACACCGACGTCGACCCCTTCTCCGTCTACCGGGTGCTGCGGGTGATCAACCCGTCCCCGTACCTCTACCTGTTCGACTACGGCGACCTGCAGATCGTCGGCTCGTCGCCGGAGGCGCTCGTCAAGGTGGAGGCCGGCGAGGCCTCCATATGGCCGATCGCGGGCTCACGGCCGCGGGGGGCGACCGACGCGGAGGACGAGGACCTCGAGCGCTCGCTGCTCGCCGACGAGAAGGAGCGCGCCGAGCACGTGATGCTCGTCGACCTCGCCCGCAACGACCTCGGCCGCGTGTGCGAGGTCGGCACGGTGAGGGTCGCCGCCTTCATGGAGGTCGTGCGCTACAGCCACGTGATGCACCTGTCGTCGCGGGTCACCGGGCGGGTGCGACCCGACGTCGCGCCCGTCGGCGTCCTTCGCGCGACCTTCCCCGCCGGCACGTTGACGGGCGCGCCGAAGGTCCGGGCCATGGAGATCATCGACGAGCTCGAGACCACCCGCCGGGGCGTGTACGGCGGTGGGATCGGCTACCTCGACCTCGCCGGCAACCTCGACCTCTGCATCGCGATCCGCACCCTCGTCTTCGCCGGTGGGCGGGCCCACGTGCAGGCAGGGGCGGGGGTCGTCGCCGACAGCGTGGCCGAGAGGGAGTACGCCGAGACGCAGGACAAGGCCATGGCCCTCCTCGCCGCCGTCCGTGCCGCCGAGGGGCTCACCGCCGCGCGTGCGGGCCCCGACCGGGGGCCCCGCTCGGCACCCGGAACCGTGGGCCCGTGAGCCGCCGGACCCCTCTCGCGGCCGCCCTCGCCGTCGTGGGCGGGCTCGTGCTCGCGGGGGCGACGACCGGGGACTGGGTCGTGGCCGACCGCGTGCGCGAGGTCGGTGGCGTGGCGCTCGTCGACCCCCGCGCCACACCGGGCGTGGCCATGGCGCCCCAGGCGGTGGCCGCCGGGGTGCTCGGAACGTTCGCGGGGCTCGCGCTCGCCGTCGCCCGGGGACGGGGCCGGCGCCTCGTCGGAGCGCTGCTCGTCATCGTGGGCGTCGGTGGCGGCGCGGTCCTGGCTGCGGGGGTCACCCGGGCCGCGCGTGAGCCCGGCGACCTGACCGCGGCGCCGTGGATCGCGGCGGCGGGCGCCGCGGCGCTCGTCGCCGCGGGGGTCGTGGCCTGGCGGCGACCTGCGCCCCCTCCGGCGCTCGGGAAGCGCTACTCGCTCGAGGGCGCGGAGGACGACGACGAGTGGGAGCTCGCCGAGGGGCAGTAGTCCTCGCGGGCGCCCCGGTGCAGTAGCCCCAGCAGGCCGTCCCGCGGCGGGGGAAAGTGCGCAGAGTGGTGATCCGGCCACGTTAAGGAGTGCCTGCTGCGTGCGCGCTTCTTCTCCACGCCTGATCGGGTCGGGGCCCGTAACGCCACCGGTGTACCGGACGTTAGGGCTGATGAGGGCTCAGGTCGCTTGAGCGGTGAACGACGGCCGTCCCGCCTGCATCGCAGGGTGGAGCGGGCGGGCACAATGCGCCTGATGGGAGGGTG
Organism: Egibacteraceae bacterium; assembly: GCA_035540635.1. Classification (NCBI taxonomy): domain Bacteria; kingdom Bacillati; phylum Actinomycetota; class Nitriliruptoria; order Egibacterales; family Egibacteraceae; species Egibacteraceae bacterium. The sequence goes on from DATLGH010000052.1 coordinate 5,365, forward strand.
GACACCGCGCCTACCTCGCCCGCACGGCGCGAGGCCGGTGACGGTCACCGGCTGGCGCAAGGAGGCCATGATGTGGGAACGGACGAACGTGCGGCGACCCTCGCAGCGCGACGTGGCACTTCTCGTCGTCGCCGCCCTGGCGCTCACGCTGCTGCCGGCGGTCGCCCTCGCGCAGCCGCAGCCCGTGGAGAACCCGAACAACGCCTGTCCAGACGACACGAACCCGCCGTCACCCTTCGTCGACCGCGCGCAGATCCCCGAGGTGCACCGGCTGAACGTCGACTGCGCGTTCAACAACAACATCACCGTCGGCTTCGCCAACCAGACCTTCGGGCCGCGCATGATCGTGCGCCGCGACCAGTTCGCGTCCTTCATGGTCCGCACCATGCAGGCGGCCGACGTGCAGCTGCCGCCCCCGAGCGACCAGGGCTTCACCGACATCCAGGGCAACGTCCACCGCGACGCGATCAACATCATCGCCCAGACCGGCATCACGGTCGGTACCTCACCGGGGCGGTACAGCCCGGCCGGACGCCTGCGGCGTGACCAGATCGGGTCCATGGTGCTGCGAGCCGCGGCGTTCATCGAGGACGTGCCCCTCGAGCGCCTGCAGCGGGAGAGCGGCCCGTTCGCCGACGTGCCGCCGACGAACGTCCACGCGCGCAACATCAACGGCGCGCGCGCGCTCAACCTCACCATCGGCAGGACCGCCGGCACCTACCAGCCGACGGTCGGCACGCGCCGCGACCAGATGGCCTCGTTCCTCATCCGCCTGCTCGCGGCCCTGAGCGAGGGACCGCTGATCCCCGCCGAGGACCGCGCGAACACGCTCGACCTCGTCCCGGAGACCGCGACGAACCCCGTCGCCAGCACGCACACGGTGACGGCGACGGTGCACGACGACCGGGGCGCCCGCCTGCCGGACGCGAACGTCCACTTCCAGGTCTACCGCGACACGACCGGCACCGGCACCTTCAGCGGTCCGGTCACGAGCGGCATGCAGCGCACGAACAACCAGGGTCAGGCCCGCTTCACCTACACCGGCCCGGCCAACTCGGCCAGGGACGTGATCGTCGCGTGCGCCGCCCGCCCGAACGAGCCCTGCGGGGTCACCGACCAGCAGCCCGCCACCGACGGGACGCAGTTCACCGGCACGCCGCAGGTCACGTCCAGGGTCTTCGACACGGCGAACAAGCGCTGGCTGCACCCCGACGAACGCGTGACCCGGGTGGTCTTCGACCAGGTGCTGGCGATCAACCGGGTGGGCACGGCGCACACCGCGACGGTCACCGCCAGGGACGTGAACAACCAGCCGGTGAGCGGGGCGAACATCCGCTTCGAGGTCTACCGGGACGACGCGTCCACCGGCGCGGGGGTCTTCACGGGCCCGGTCGCCCAGGGCAACACCACGACGAACGCCCAGGGGCGCGCGACGTTCACCTACACCGGACCGGCGCAGACCGCCGAGGACCGTATCGTCGCGTGTGTCCCCCGCCAGGGGTCCTGCCAGGTCACCGACCAGCAGCCCGCGACCGCCGGGACGCAGTTCACCGGCACCCCCACCGTCGGGGCACAACCGCACGCCGTCGGCACGAAGCGCTGGGTGGTCCCCGCGGCCGCGACGTCGCTGACCGCGCGGGCGTTCGGGTTGAACGTGAACCTGCTCGGATCCGCCGTCGTCCAGCGGCTGCCGGAGGTGTCCATCACCCTGCCACCGCCGCAGCAGCGCGTCGCGGAGACCTCCACGGTGACGGTCCCCGTGTCGCCCCTGGCCAACGCCCGGTTGCTGCGGGCGGTGGCGCGCGGTGACCTCGACGTCGGTTTCGCCCAGGGTGATGCCGAGGCGGCCGATGTGGAGCTCCTCAACACCACGGGCCGTCCCGCGATCAGCGCCGACGCGGTCCGCGCGGTGTCGACCTCGACGTGCCCGGCCGTACCCGGCGATCTGGCCCGCGCGAGCGAGGGCACCATGGTCGCCAACCTGCGGATCGGCGACACGGTCGTCCCCGTCACGACGGCCCCGAACACCGTCGTCGAGGTGCCGGGCGTTGCCCGGGTCGTGGTCCGCGAGGTCATTCCCGACCCGGCGGGGACGGGTGCCGGGCACGGCTTCACGGTTCGCGCACTGCGTGTCACCCTCCTGCAGGCTGTCGGCGGCCTCGGACCTGCCGGGACCGAGATCATCGTCGGCGAGGCGCACTCGCGGATCGTCTGCGCCGCCTGACGTGGCGCCCCTCTGCCGGAGCGGCCTACGATGGCCGCTCCGGCAAGGAGCGTCCGTGACCAGCTTCCTCGACAGCGCCTGCGCGTCCGCGCGGGAACGCGTGCGTTCCGCCGCGGGCCGCATCGGCCTCGACGAGCTGCGTGACCGGGCGGGCGCGACCAGCCCGCCGCCTTCCTTCGCTGGCGCGCTCGCCGCACCGGGGGTGACGGTCATCGCCGAGGTGAAGCGCGCGAGCCCCTCGCGGGGGGCGATCGCCGCGATCCCCGATCCGGCGGCGCTCGCCCGCTCCTACGCCGACGGTGGCGCGGGTGCGGTGAGCGTCCTCACGGAGCCACGGTGGTTCCAGGGTTCGCTCGGTGACCTCGAGGCGATCGCGGCGTCGGTGGGCGTCCCGACCCTGCGCAAGGACTTCGTCGTCGACGACTACCAGCTCTGGGAGTCGCGGGCGGCGGGCGCGAGCGCCGTGCTCCTCATCGTCGCGGCCCTCGACGACGCGACGCTGCAGCGCCTGCTCGCCACCGCTGCGCACGCGGAGCTCGACGCCCTCGTCGAGGTCCACGACGCGGGGGAGGCCGCCCGGGCCGCCGCTGCGCACACCGCGTGCGGAGGCAGCCCGCGGCTCGTGATCGGTGTCAACGCCCGCGACCTCGCCACCCTCGCCGTGGACCCCGACCGCTTCGCCGCCGTGCGCGACGCCGTGCCGTCCCACGCCCTCGCCGTCGCGGAGAGCGGCGTGCGGGGACCCGACGACGTGCGCCGGCTCGCCGGGCTCGGAGCCGACGCCGTGCTCGTCGGCGAGCACGTCGCACGCGCGCCCGACCCCGCGGCGGCGGTCCGGGCCCTCGCCCTCGCCGGATCGGCGACCGACGCGCCGACGGGGGCGACCCGGTGACGGCTGTCGAGGGGGCCAACATCGGGCACTTCGGACGCTTCGGCGGACGGTTCGTGCCCGAGGCGCTCGTCGCCGCCCTCGACGAGCTCGACGAGGCGTTCGCCGACGCGATGGACGACGAGACCTTCACCGGGCGGTTGGCCGCCCTCGCCCGCGACTACGGGGGGCGCCCCACCCCCCTCTACCCTGCCGAGCGCCTGTCCGCGCACGGCGGCGGGGCTCGCATCTACCTCAAGCGGGAGGACCTCGCGCACACGGGCAGCCACAAGCTCAACAACGTGCTCGGCCAGGCGCTGCTCGCCGCGCGGATGAGCAAGCAGCGGGTTATCGCCGAGACGGGCGCAGGCCAGCACGGGGTGGCCACCGCCACCGCCGCGGCGCTCCTCGGCCTCGCGTGCACGGTGTACATGGGCGAGGAGGACTGCCGCCGCCAGCGACTCAACGTCGTGCGGATGGAGCTCATGGGCGCCGAGGTCGTGCCCGTGCGCGCGGGCACCCGCACGCTCAAGGACGCGATCAACGAGGCGTTCCGCGACTGGGTGACGAATGTCGCCACGACGCACTACCTCATCGGGTCCGTGGTCGGTCCGCATCCGTTCCCCCTCCTCGTCCGCGAGTTCCAGAAGGTCATCGGTGAGGAGACCCGCAGGCAGGTCCGCGAGGCGGAGGGGCGCCTTCCCGACGCCGTCGTCGCCTGCGTCGGGGGCGGCTCGAACGCGATGGGCGCCTTCCACGCCTTCGTGCCCGACGCCGCGGTCGCCCTCGTGGGGGTCGAGGCGGGCGGTGAGGGCATCGGCGGGGACCGGCACGCCGCGACCCTGTCCGGGGGCAGCGAGGGCATCCTGCACGGGGCGCGCTCGTTCGTCCTCCAGGACGACTACGGTCAGGTCCGCCCCACGCACTCGGTGTCCGCCGGCCTCGACTATCCCGGTGTCGGGCCCGAGCACGCGTGGCTCGCCGACTCCGGCAGGGCCCGCTACGTAGCGGCGACCGACACGGAGGCGCTCGAGGGCTTCCGCCTGCTCTGCCAGCTCGAGGGGATCATCCCGGCGCTCGAGCCGTCCCATGCCGTCCTTCCCGCGCTGCGTATCGCCCGCGAGCTCGGGAGCGACGGTGTCGTCGTGCTCAACCTGTCGGGCCGGGGCGACAAGGACGTCGACGAGGTGGCCCGCGTGCTCGGCCTGCAGCAGGCATGACGGTCGAGCAGCGCCCCGGTGCGGCCGCGGCGACGGCCGACGGCTCGCGGGTCGCGCGGGCGGTGCGTGCCGCCAACGACGCGGGGCGGGCCGCGCTCGTCGTGTACCTGCCGGCCGGCTACCCCGACCTCGACACCTCGCGGACGTGCCTCGAAGCCGCAGCCGAGGCGGGGGCGGACCTCCTCGAGGTCGGGTTCCCCTACTCCGACCCGCTGATGGACGGGCCGGTCATCCAGGCTGCGTGCCAGGCGGCGCTCGACTGGGGCTACACCCCCGCCGACGACCTTGCCATGTGCGCCGCGCTCACCGCGGCGGTCGAGGCGCCCGCCCTTGTGATGACCTACTACAACCTCGCCTGGCGGTACGGCGGCCCCGGGCGGCTCGACGCCTTCGCCGCCGACGCGGCCGCCGCGGGGCTCGTGGGAGCGATCCTGCCGGACCTCCCCGCCGACGAGGGGGGGCCGTGGACGGCGGCTGCGGCCGCGCACGGACTGGCCACCGTCTTCCTCGCCGCGCCCACGTCGACCGCCGAACGGCTCGCGGCCGTGGCCGGGGCGTCGACGGGATTCGTCTACGCGACGTCGACGCTCGGCGTCACCGGTGAGCGCTCCTCGCTCGCCGCGACGGCGGCGCCCCTCGTGGAGCGTCTCCGCGCCTGCACCGACCGCCCGGTGTGCGTGGGCATCGGCGTGTCGGCGCCCGAGCAGGCTGCCGAGGTGGCGGGGTTCGCAGACGGCGTCATCGTCGGGTCGGCCGCGGTCCGGGCCGCCGGGGAGGGCGGCCCCGACGCCGTCCGCCGGCTCGTCGCCGCGCTCGCCGAGGGCTGCCGCCTCAGGTGAGCCGTCCGACGGCGACGGCCACGACGAGGACGAGGGTCGCGGCGAGCAGTGCCGCCGCGGTGATCCGGCGCAGCCGGTTCGTGAGATCGGCGCCGAGGGCGCTGCGGTCCGGATGGTCGCGCGGAGGCGGGGAGCGGTCGCGGGTCACACCCGCACGGTAGCCGCTCAGGCCGGCGGGCACCTCGAGGGGCGGGCGAGGACGTGGCGCAGCGCCTCCTCGAGGTTGGCGTGGCGGAACACGTAGCCGTCGGCCTCGGCGCGCTCGGGCAACGCGCGCTGGCTCGCGTAGAGCAGCGAGTCAGCGAGCTCGCCGAGGACGAGCCGGGGCGCGAACCGCGGAACCGGCAACGCCGCCGGGCGAGAGAGGACGCCCGCGAGGGTGCGGGTGAACTCGGCGTTCGTCACCGGGCTCGGCGCGACCGCGTTGACCGGTCCGGCGAGGCCGTCGCTGGCCAGCGCGTGAGCGATGAGGCCGATCATGTCGTCGATGGTGATCCAGCTCCAGTACTGCCGGCCCGAGCCGAACCTGCCCCCGAGGCCCAGCCGGAACGGCAGCAGGAGGCGCGGCAGCGCCCCCCCTTCAGCGCTCAGGACGATACCGGTGCGCAGGTGCACGACGCGCACCCCCGCCTCGCGGGCGGCGTCCGCCGCCGCCTCCCAGGCGACGCACACCTCGGCGAGGAAACCGTCTCCGGGGGCGCTGTCCTCGGTGAGAACCTCGTCGCCGCGGTCACCGTAGTAGTCGATGCCCGAGGAGCCCACGAGCACCCGGGGACCGTCGGTCGTTCCCGCCATAGTCCGCGCGAGCAGCGCGGTGCCCTGCACCCGGCTGTCGCGTATCCGCCGCTTGCGCTGCTCGGTCCATCTGCCTGCGGCGATGGGCTCGCCGGCGAGGTGCACGACCGCGTCGACGCCGCGCAGGGCGTCCTCGTCCATCCGTCCGGCCGCCGGGTCCCAGGTGACCTCGTCGGGCGCTCGCGGCGGTCGCCGGGTGACCCGCGTGACCTCGTGTCCACCGGCCACGAGGAACGGCACGAGACCCGAGCCGATGAACCCGGTCGCCCCGGTGATCGCGATGTGCATGGGGGCTCCTCGGGCCGGGGAGCCGAACGCTAGCGCACCCTCGCCGCATCGCAGACCGATACCTGGTGCGGCAAGGACGTTACACGGGGCGATACGATGGGGCGTCGCTACGGCCCCGGTGGCGGAATCAGGCAGACGCGCAGGCTTCAAGTCCCTGTATCTACGGATGTGAGGGTTCGAATCCCTCCCGGGGCACCGCGAGGCGACGGACCGCTGTCGCTCTTCTAATCGCCTTGCGGGTGCCCCCCGGTCCCTTCCGGCCGGGGCCGGTCGTGTCGTAGACTTCGGGTCCGCCCGGGCGGCTGTGGTCTTCTGCTACGCCCCCGGTGGGCCTGCCCGACGACGAAACCAGGTGGTGTGAGACTTCACGGCAACGTGCAGAAGCGGCTCGCGGAGGCGCGCGCCGAGATCCTCCGGCTTCGCGAGACCTTGCGCGTGCTCGACGAGCAGGTCGCGTACCAGCAGGGCGTCGCCGACGACGCCACGACCCGGGCGACGGTGGCCGGCACCCCGCTGGCGGACCGCGAACGGCGAGAGGCCGTGGAGGACCTGCGCCGGCTGAAGCGTCAGCGCGGCGAGACCGCCGCGCGGATCGACGAGCTGACGTCCGAACAGGACGCCCTGCTCGACCGGCTGGGCTAGCCAGACGCGAGGAGGGAGCCCGTGCCCATGACCGCCGCAGCGGCCGCCGCACCCGAGGAGGACGAGTTGACGCAGCGACCCGACCGCCCCATCCGGGTCCTCATCGCCGAGGACGAGGCGCTCATCCGCCTCGACCTCAAAGAGATGCTGATGGAGGAGGGGTTCGACGTGGTCGCCGAGGTGAGCGACGGGGCGACCGCGGTGCGGCTGGCGCGGGAGCTGCGGCCCGACCTGGCCATCCTCGACCTCAAGATGCCGGTCATGGACGGGATCCAGGCGGCCGAGCAGATCACCCGTGAGCGGCTGTCGGCGGTCCTCATCCTCACCGCGTTCAGCCAGCGTGACCTCATCGAGAAGGCTCGGCGGGCCGGCGCGATGGCCTACCTCGTCAAGCCCTTCCAGAAGCACGACCTCCTGCCCGCCATCGAGATCGCCGCGGGGCGGTTCAAGGACCTGCAGGGCCTGGAGAGCCAGGTCGGCAACCTCACCGACCGCCTCGAGGCGCGCAAGGCCGTCGAGCGGGCGAAGGGGTTGCTTCAGGAGCACGAGGGGATGGCCGAGCCGGCGGCCTTCCGCTGGCTGCAGCGCACCGCCATGGAGCGCCGCCTCACGATGAAGGCGGTGGCCGAGCAGGTCCTCGAGCGCTACGGCGAGGCCTGACCTCCTGCGCCCCGCCACGCGCGCGAGAGCGCCCGCTGTTCCCACGGTTGGGCCGCCGACCGCTCACGCGCCGTCAGCGGCGCCGAACGCGTCATCGCCGTGCCTGCCCTTCGTTACTATGGGCGTCGTCGAGACCTCAAGGAGCGATACGGTGACCACCCGATTTCGCGCACTGGTCGCGCTGCTGGTCCTCCTCGCCGCGGCCTGCGGGGACGGCGGTACGGAGCCGGGCGCGCCGGCCGGTGACCCGACGGAGAATCCCGACGACCTCGGGCTCGCCGAACCGGGTGTCCTGCTCGTCGGCTCCGACCTCAACTTCCCCCCCTTCGAGTTCGTCGAAGGAGGGGAGGAGCGGGGCTTCGACATCGAGCTCATGAACGAGATCGGCGCCCGTCTCGGTGTCGAGGTCACCTACGTCGACGCGAACTTCGACACAATCTTCCAGCAGCTGGCCGGCGGCGACTTCGACGCGATCATCTCGGCCATCACCATCACCGAGGAACGCGCGCGGACCGTCGCCTTCACCGATCCCTACTTCGAGGCCACCCAGGCCCTCGTCGTGCCCGAGGACTCCGCCATCGCGAGCACCGAGGACCTCGCCGGTCAAGAGGTCGGCGCCCAGGCCGGCACGACCGGCCTCGACTACGCCCGGGAGAACTTCACGGAGTCCACGATCACCGAGTTCCCCGACTACCCGGCGGCGTTCGCGAGCCTCGAGACCGGCGGGATCGACGCGGTGCTCGCCGACCTGCCTGCTGCGGTCGAGGCGGTGGCCGACAGCGACGCCCTCGAGATCATCGAGGAGATCGACACCGACGAGCAGTACGGCATCGGCGTCCAGCAGGACAACGACGCGCTGCTCGACGCGATCAACGAAGCGCTCGCCGAGATCATCGCGGACGGCACCTACGAGCGCATCTTCACCGAGTGGTTCCCGGAGGCAGAGGTGCCCGAGCGGTTCCGCGCCGACGGGGCGGCCGAGTCGTAGCGCCCCTCCGACCGTGGAACGCCTGCGAGAGGGCTACTTCGACGTCGAGCTCATGGCGCGGGCGTTCCCGGACCTCCTCCGGGAAGGCCTGGCGAACACCGTCATCCTTTCGTTCGCCGCCATGGCCCTCGGGCTCGCCGCCGGGATGGCGCTCGCCCTCATGGCCATATCGCGGCGCTGGTGGGTCCGGCTGCCGGCCAAAATCTACATCGACATCTTCCGCGGCCTGCCGGCCATCCTCACCATCGTCCTCGTCGGCCTCGGCCTGCCGACAGCCGGCTTCCGCCCCTTCGGCCGGAACACCTTCGCCTACGCGATCCTCGCGCTCGGCATGATCGCCACCGCCTACATCGCCGAGATCTACCGCGCGGGCATCGAGAGCGTCGACCCGGGGCAGATGGAGGCCGCGCGCAGCGTCGGCATGCCCTACCTCATGGCGATGTGGGTCGTCGTGATCCCGCAGGGCGTGCGGCGGGTGCTCCCGCCCCTCACGAACGAGTTCATCGCCCTCATCAAGGACTCGAGCCTCGTCTTCGTGCTCGGCCTGTCGATCGGCGACCGCGAGCTCTTCCGTGTCGGGCAGTCCATCGTGAACATCGAGGCCAACTACTCGCCGCTCGTCATGGCCGGCGTCTTCTACCTGTTCATCACGATCCCCCTCACCCATCTCGTCAACCTCCTCGACCGGCACCTGCGGGACGGCGGAGGGGTCGCCACCGACGAGGAGCTGCCGGCGAGTGCGAACCCCGCACCGAGGCGCGCCTGAATGGACACGCCTCGGGTCGCCTTGCGGGACCTGCACAAGCGCTTCGGCAAGCTCGCGGTGCTCCGCGGCATCACCCTGGAGATCCCCGCAGGCCAGGTCGTGTGCGTCGTTGGCCCCTCGGGCTCGGGCAAGTCCACCATGCTGCGCTGCATCAACCGCCTCGAGGAGCCGACGTCCGGCACCGTGGAGATCGACGGGGTCGACATCACCGACCGCACGACCGACATCGACAAGGTCCGCGCCCGCGTCGGGATGGTGTTCCAGCAGTTCAACCTCTTCCCCCACATGTCGGCGTTGAGGAACGTCAGCGTCGCCCTGCGCAAGGTCAAGGGGCTGCGCAAGGAGGAAGCGGAGCGCATCGCTCGTGAGCGGCTCGCCGAGGTCGGCCTCGCCCACAAGGCCGACGTGCGACCGGCGCAGCTGTCGGGTGGCCAGCAGCAGCGCGTCGCCATAGCCCGGGCGCTCGCCATGGACCCGGACGTCATGCTGTTCGACGAGGTGACCTCGGCGCTCGACCCCGAGCTCGTGAAGGGCGTCCTGGACGTGATGCAGGGCCTGGCGGAGCGGGGGATGACCATGGTCGTCGTAACCCACGAGATGGGCTTCGCACGCGAGGTCGCCGATCGGCTCGTCTTTTTGGACAAGGGCCTGGTCGTGGAGGACGGCGACCCGCGCGAGCTCTTTCGGCACCAGCACACGGACCGTTTCAGGGCCTTTTTGGAGCAGGTCCTGTGAGCCGCCCGTCGAGGTCCGCACTACAATCCGTGCCTATGGGCGGGATCCTCGGAAGGAGGAAGGAGGCACGAGTGCGCATCCCCATGAGGGTCGGTGTCGGCGCGCTGCTCCTGCTCATCGCGTTGCTCGCCGTGCCGGCCGGTGCCCAGGAAAACGCCGAAGGCGTCCGCGGAACGCTGACCAACCAGGCGGGCGAGCCGGTCGAGGGCGTGGACATCACCGTTCGCGACGCCGAAGGCGACGTCGTCGACACCGCCACGAGCGACGAGGAGGGCGCCTGGTCGGTCCCGGTGCCCGGCCCGGGCAGCTACGAGGCCACCCTCGACACCGACACGCTGCCGGGTGAGCTGGGCCTCACCGACCCTGAGCGCCAGACGCTGTCCTTCACGATCCGCACCGGCCAGAACCGCACGCTCATCTTCCAGCTCGGCGAGCGGGAGACGGCCGCGGCGCAGATGTTCGGGCGTGTGGCCCAAAGCGGCGTCAACGGGATCAAGTTCGGCCTCATCATCGCGATGACCGCCATCGGGCTCTCGCTCATCTTCGGCACCACTGGGCTCATCAACTTCGCCCACGGCGATCTTGTCACCATGGGCGCGGTCACCGCATTCGTCATCAACACGGCCGTTCCGGGCGTCCACCTCATACCGGCGACGTTCCTCGCCGTCGCCGTCTGCGCGGGCTTCGGCGGCGCGCTCGAGGCGGGCCTGTTCCGGCCCCTGCGGCGGCGCCGGACCGGCCTGATCCAGCTGCTCGTGATCACTGTCGGGCTCGCGTTCCTGCTCCGCCATGTGATCCTGTTCTTCTTCGGGGGAAGCCGCCGCACGTACCTCAACTACGCGCTCCAGTCGGCGGTCGAGATCGGCCCCGTGCGCCTCACCCCGCGAGAGATCGTCGTCATGGCGCTCTCGCTGGTCGTGCTCATCGGCGTCGGGCTCCTGCTCACGAAGACGCGTCTCGGCAAGGCGATGCGGGCGGTGTCGGACAACCGCGACCTCGCCGAGTCCTCGGGGATCAACGTCGAACGGATCATCCTCGTCGTGTGGATGCTCGGCGCCGCCCTCGCCGCGCTCGGCGGGATCTTCCAGGGCGTCGTCGTCAACGTGAACTACCTCATGGGCTTCCGCCTGCTGCTCCTGATGTTCGCGGGCGTCATCCTCGGTGGCCTCGGCACCGCCTACGGGGCCATCGTGGGCAGCCTCGTCGTCGGCATCGTGACCGAGCTGTCCACGCTGTGGTTTCCCGCGGAGCTGAAGTACATGTGGGCCCTGCTCGTGCTCATCGTCATCCTCCTCATCCGCCCGCAGGGCATCCTCGGGCGCCGCGAGCGGGTCGGCTGATGACCCGGCGGACGGGATAGGGCCGATGACCTCGACGACGCAGCGCAGCGACCAGCAGGCGACGGTCGGCGCGGGCGCGCCGCGCGGCAGACGGACGGACAGCCCCTGGGGCCTCGTCGCCGTCCTCGTGGCGCTCCTGCTCGTCGTGATGGTGGCCGCCGAGATGATCGGTGTGAGGTCCCAGGCCATCTTCGTCGAGGCCCTGCGCGTCGCCACGGGGCCGTCGGCGGCCGTCTACGCGCTCGTCGCCATCGGCCTCAACATGCACTTCGGCTACACCGGCCTGCTCAACTTCGGCCAGGTGGGCTTCATGCTCGTCGGCGCCTACGGCATCGCCATCGGCGTGGCGATCCTCGGTTGGAGCCTGTGGCCCGCGCTCCTGCTCTCGGTGCTCTTCGCGGTCGCGCTCGCCCTGCTGCTCGGCATCCCCACCCTGCGGCTGCGGGCGGACTACCTCGCCATCACGACCATCGCCGCGGCGGAGATCCTGCGGTTCGTGTTCCGTGTTCGCCAGGCCCGCCCCGTGACCGGTGGCGTCCGGGGACTCTTCGGGTTCACCGGCGACTTCTACCGTGTGAACCCGATCCCCACCGGCGAGTACGCCGTCGCCCTGACGCAGCGAACGCTCTGGGTGCTGCTTCTCGCCGCCCTGGCGGCGGCCGTCCTCGTTCTGGCGAGCAGGATGGCCGGCGCCTGGTGGGCACGGGCCGTGCAGCCGCAGCGCGCGTGGGGGGCGCTCGCCGGGACGCTCGTCGGCCTGTGGCTCGGCGCCGGCCTCACCGTGCTCAACCCCATTCCGGCGGGGCGTTACCGGCTGCTCGTGACGACGACCCACGCGCGGATATGGGGCCTGGTCGTCGCCGCGCTGATCGCCGGCGCGCTCGCGGCGCTCGCGAGGGGCCACGGGCGTCGCGGCCTCACGGAGCGGCGACAGTCCCTGGCCGGTGCAGCCGCGGTGGGTGTCGCGGCAGCGGCGGTGCTCGCTCCCGCGTTCTACGCGGTGAACCCGTTCCCCGACGACTACCTCTTCGCGCTGTTGCGGTTCAGCGAGCGGCGGCTGTGGGTGGTGCTCGTTGGGTGGTCGCTCGTGGCGCTCGCCTGCCTGTTCGTGTGGGCGCTCATGCGCAGCCCGTGGGGCCGGGTCGTGAAGTCGATCCGCGAGGACGAGGACGCGGCCCGCAGCCTCGGCAAGAACGTCTTCTCCTACAAGATGCAGAGCCTGGTCATCGGTGGGGTGATGGGAGCGATCGGGGGTGCGCTGCTCGCACTCACGATCCAGACCGTCCAGCCGGACACCTTCCTGCCGCAGCTCACCTTCTTCGCCTACACCGTGCTCATCCTCGGCGGGGCCGCCCGCATCCTCGGCCCGGTGGTGGGGTCGGTGGTGTTCTGGTTCATCGTCGCCGGCGTCGACGGCTTCCTGCGCCGGGCCGCGGCGGTCGGCGCCCTGCCCGAGCAGTACTTCCACGCCGGCTCGATCGGGGCCGTACGGTTCGCCTTCGTCGGTGTCGGCCTCATGCTCCTCATGATCTACCGGCCCCAGGGTCTGCTCGGGGACCGACGGGAGATGCAGCTCGATGTCCAGTGACCCGACGGTGGGCCCCGGCACCGCGGCCCACCCGCTCGCGGCGGTCCCCCCCGAGCCGGGGGTCGCGAAGCCCGACCCCATTCTCGTCGTCGACGGCGTGGTGAAGTCGTTCGGGGGCCTGCGGGCCGTGGACGTTGCCCACCTCGAGGTCCCCCGCGGCCTCATCACCGGGCTCATCGGTCCGAACGGCGCGGGCAAGACGACGTTCTTCAACGTCATCAGCGGGTTCGAGGCCGCCGACCAGGGCACCTGGACCTTCGACGGTCAGCCGCTCGCGAAGGTGCCCGCGCACCGGGTCGCGCGACGGGGCATGGTCCGCACGTTCCAGCTCACCAAGGCGCTCGGACGCATGAGCGTGCTCGAGAACATGATGCTCGCGGCGATCGGCCAGCGGGGCGAGCGGTTCCTCACGTCCCTCGTGCCCGGCCTGTGGCGCGGTGAGGAGGAAGCGAACCGCAGGCGCGCCGAGGAGCTGCTCGCCCGCTTCCGGCTCGACCGGATGCGCGAGGAGTACGCCGGCACGCTGTCAGGCGGTCAGAAGAAGCTGTTGGAGATGGCGCGCGCGCTCATGGTCCAGCCGAAGATGGTGCTGCTCGACGAGCCGATGGCCGGCGTGAACCCGGCGCTCACCCAGTCGCTGCTCGGTCATGTCAAGGCGCTGCGCGACGAGGGCATGACCGTGCTGTTCGTCGAGCACGACATGGACGTCGTCATGGACATCAGCGACTGGGTCGTGTGCATGGCCCAGGGCCGGATCATCGCGGAGGGGCCGCCCGCGTCCATCGGCACGAACCGCGCGGTCATCGACGCCTATCTCGGCGGCCAACACGACGATCCGCCGCAGGTCCCGTAAGGAGCCCCGATGAGCAGCGACCCGATCCTCGTGGCGGACTCCGTCGTCGCCGGCTACGTGCCGGGGGTGAACATCCTGAACGGCTGTGACCTCGAGCTCACGGGGGGCGAGCTCGTCGGGATCATCGGACCGAACGGCGCCGGCAAGTCGACCCTCGTGAAGGCGATGTTCGGACTCCTGCCCATCACCGAGGGGTCGGTGCGTCTGCGCGGCGAGGACATCACCAACCTGCCCGCCCACGACCTCGTGTCGAAGGGCGTCGGCTACGTCCCGCAGGTCGCCAACGTGTTCCCGAGCCTCACGGTCGAGGAGAACCTCGAGATGGGGCTCTACCTGCGCCCCAGCGAGTGGGAGCCGCGCTTCGCGTTCGTGTCGGAGCTGTTCCCGCTCCTCGCCGACCGTCGCAGGCAGCGCGCCGGCTCGCTGTCCGGGGGTGAGCGCCAGATGGTCGCGATGGGCCGGGCGCTCATGATGGAGCCTGCGGTCCTGCTCCTCGACGAGCCCTCCGCGGGCCTCTCCCCGGCCATCCAGGACGAGGTGTTCCGCAGGATCCGCCAGATCAACGAGGCCGGCATCTCCATCGTCATGGTGGAGCAGAACGCGCGCCGGTGCCTGCAGATCTGCCATCGGGGCTACGTCCTGGACCAGGGGCGCAACGCCTACACCGGCACCGGCCGTGCGCTGCTCGCCGACCCGAAGGTGATCGAGCTGTACCTCGGGACCCTCGCGAGGGCGAGGTAGGCGCACAGCGAGGAGGCCCGGCGAACCGGGCCCCCTCGTGACGCGGGACGGGCTACTCGAGCCGTGACTCGATACCGCTCTCCAGCACGGTGAACGCGCCGTCGCGGAAGCCCCAGACGTCGTAGGTGCCGAACTCAGGCTCGCCGGCGTCGGTGAACGTCGTCGCGCCGCTCGGCCCCTGGTAGTCGATGTCCTCACCCTGCTCGAGGAGCTCGACGCAGTCGGTGAAGGTCGTGCACTCCTGCCCGTCGCGGGTGACGTTGATCATCTCGTCGACGAACACGGTCGGGTCGTCGCTGTCGGCCGCGATCGCGGCGAGCGCGATGATCGTGACGCAGTCGAAGACCTGCGGGGCGAAGGTCATGTCCTCAACGTCCGGGGCGAACTCCCGGAACGCCGACTCGAAGTCCTCGTCGAGGCCCGGGGCGGGCCGGGTGCCCGTCATGCCGTCGAGCACGTTCGGGTTGCCGGCCTGGACGGTCTCGTTCAGGGTCTCAGAGGCGAGGCCGTCGGCGCCGTAGACGCCGATGTCGGCCGGCCCGAGACCTGCTTCGACCATGGCCGCGAGCAGGGTGGCGCCCTCCTCGAAGGAGATCACCACGACCGCGTCGGGGTCAGCGGCGGTGAGCTGCTCGACCTCGGCGTCGAAGGTCTCGGTGTCGGGGTTGTAGAGCACCTCCTCGACGACCTCGGCTCCCGCTTCCTCGAGCGCCTCGCTCGTGGCCTCGAGCAGGCCCTCACCGTAGGGGTCGGAGCGGGCGACGAGGGCGATGCGCTGGTGGCCGTCGGCGACGATCGTCTCCGCGAGGATCGGCCCCTGGAGCGCGTCGGTCGGCGCGGTACGGAAGTAGTAGCCGCCGTCGTCGTAGTCGGTGAACACCGGGCCGGTGTTCGAGCCGGAGCACTGCACGACGCCGGCGCCGGTCACCTGGTCGATGATGGCAAGCGACATCCCGCTGGCAGCCGCGCCGATGATGGCGTCGACGCCCGCCTGCAGCAGGCGGTCGGCGGACTCGGAGGCGACGGTCGTGTCGCCGGCCTCGTCGGCGCCCTCGAGCTCGATGTCGGCGCCGAGGACACCGCCGGCGTCGTTGATCTGCTGGACGGCGTACTCGACACCGCGGATCATCGGGGGCCCGAGGAAGGCGAGGTCGCCGGACTCCGGCAGGACGTAGCCGAGCCGCAGCACACCGTCGCCGCGGGTGACGTCGTCCTCCTCGGGGGTCTCGGTGTCCTCGGGCTCGTCGGTGGGCGCGGGTTCCTCCTCCTGGGCGGGGCATGCGGTGAGCAAGAGTGCGGGTACGGCGGTGATCGCCAGAAGGCGCAGCCATCTCGTCCTCAACATCGTGGTCTCCTTCGCGGGTGCGGGGGTGACGCTGCTGGTGCGGCGAATCGTAACCTACGAATGTGGTAGTTGCAGGCAGGCGTCCGGGCCGCGGCCGCCACTATCATCGCCCCATGCCCGAACGCCCGGTTCTCGCGTTGCTCGACGGACACAGCCTCGCCTACCGGGCGTTCTTCGCCCTTCCGGAGGAGCTGCGCACGACGACGGGCCAGCAGACCAACGCGGTCTACGGGTTCACCAGCATGCTCATCAAGCTGCTCACCGAGCACCGCCCCGACGGCATCGCGGTGATGTTCGACAAGGGCCGGCCGGTCGAGCGGCTCGCGCTGATGCCCGACTACAAGGGCACCCGGCGGGAGACACCCGATGCCTTCCGCTCCCAGCTGCCGCTCATCAGCGAGGTGCTCGACGCCCTCGCCGTCCCCCAGGTGGCCATGGAGGGCGTGGAGGCCGACGACCTCATCGCGACGTACGCGACGCTCGCCCGGAACGCCGGCATGGACACCCTCGTCGTCACCGGCGACCGCGACGTGTTCCAGCTCGTCGACGCGCACACGTCGGTGCTCTACACCCGGAGGGGGATCAGCGACACCGTGGTGATGGACGCCGCGGCGATCGAGGCGAAGTACGGTGTCGGCCCGGACCGCTACGCGCATCTCGCCGCCCTGCGCGGCGACCCGAGCGACAACATCCCGGGGGTGCCCGGGGTGGGGGAGAAGACCGCCGCCAAGCTGCTCGCCGAGCACGGTGACCTCGAGGGCATCTTCGCCAACCTCGAAAGGGTCCCGGGCAAGAAGCTTCCCGCCATGCTCGCCGAGCACCGTCAGGCGGTCTTCGACGGCTACGCGGTCGCCCGGCTGCGGCGGGACATCGTGGTGCCGTTGCCGGTGGAGGCGCTGCGGCGCGGTGACGCCGACCCCGACGCGGTCCGGCGCCTCTTCGCGACCCTTGAGTTCCGGGCGCTGTGGGAACGGCTGGCCGAGGCGCTCGACACCGGCGAGCAGGCCGCCGAGGCCGAGGCGTTCACTGCCGACCCGCAGCAGCTCGGCGCCGGGCAGCTCGCCCGCTGGATCGACGCGCTACCCGCAGGGCGCCCGGTGGCGGTGCTGCCCTTCTCCCAGGGGCGCCCGCCGTCGGTGCGCTTGGAGGGCGTGGCGCTCGCGGCTGCGGGTGCGCGGCCGGCCACCGCGACGCTTGCCCCGCTCGCGCGCGAGGACCTCGATGCGCTCGGCGGGCTTCTCGCCGATCCTGGGCGGCCGCTGCTCGTGCACGACCTCAAGGCCCTGTGCCACGCGGCCGGGTCGCGGGGCTGGGCCGTCGACGGCGTGCGCCTCGACACGGAGCTCGCCGCCTATCTCGTCCAGCCGCAGCAGCGCGACTACGACCTCGAGGCGCTCGCGCTGCAGTACCTCAACAAGCAGCTCACGGTCGGCGCCTCGTCGGAGGACGGGGGCGGGCAGCTCGCGATGGCAGTCGGCGAGGACTGGCAGGAGCGCTGCCTGCGCGCACAGGCGCTGCTCGACGTCGCCGGGGCGCTCGACGACGAGCTGGCGGCACGGGACCAGGCCGACCTCCTGTCGGGGCTCGAGCTGCCGCTCGTGCCGGTGCTCGTCGCGATGGAGCGCTGCGGCATCGCCGTGGACCTCGAGGTGCTGACCGAGATCGGCGAGGCCCTCGGCGACCGGATGCGCCACCTCCGTGAGGAGATCTACGGCTGGGCCGACGAGGAGTTCAACCTCGACTCGCCTAAGCAGCTGCAGGCGATCCTTTTCGACCGCCTCGGCCTGCCGAAGACGAAGCGCATCAAGACCGGCTACTCCACGGACGCCGCGGCCCTCACCGCGATCGTCGACACCCACCCGATCGTCGCCCCCCTGCTCGAGTACCGGGAGGTGAGCAAGCTCAAGGGCACCTACGTCGACGCGCTCCCGCCGCTCGTCGACCCCGCCACCGGGCGCATCCACGCGGAGTTCCGCCAGACCGTGGCGGTGACCGGACGGCTGAGCTCGCAGCACCCGAACATCCAGAACATCCCTATCCGCTCGGCCACGGGCCGCGAGATCCGCCGCGCGTTCGTGCCGGGGGAGGGACACACCGCGCTGCTCGTCGCCGACTACTCCCAGATCGAGCTGCGGGTCATGGCCCACCTGTCGGGTGACGAGGGCCTCGTCGCGGCGTTCACGAGCAACGAGGACATCCATGCGACGACGGCTGCCATGGTGTGGGAGCTGCCGATCGACGCCGTCGACAACACGCTGCGCAGCCGCATCAAGGGCATGACGTACGGGCTGGCCTACGGCCTGTCGGCGTACGGGCTGTCCCAGCAGCTGCGGATCCCCCCCGACGAGGCCCGCGAGCTCATGGAGGCGTACTTCGCGCGCTTCCCCGGCGTGCGGGACTACCTCTACGGAGGCGTCGACCAGGCGCGCAAGGACGGGTGGACCTCGACGCTCTTCGGGCGTCGCCGCTACCTGCCCGACCTCATGAGCGACAACCGCCAACGCCGCGATATGGCCGAGCGCATGGCCCTGAACGCGCCGATCCAGGGCACCGCGGCGGACATCATCAAGAAGGCGATGGTCGTCGTCCACGAGCGCATGGCCGCGCGCGGCATGGGGTCGCAGCTGCTCCTGCAGGTCCACGACGAGCTCGTCTGCGAGACCGCCCCCGGCGAGGAGGAGGAGCTGCGCGAGCTGCTCGTCGACGCGATGGGCGGTGTGGCCGACCTCGCCGTCCCCCTCGAGGTGGACACCGCCCTCGGCCCCTCGTGGGCCGAAGCCGAGAAGCACTGAGAGCCGGCGTGCAGGCTGAACAGCAGCCACGGGAGGGTGGTTGCGGCCGTCAGGCCCCCGATCGCCAACAGGTCGCGCGTGAGCGTCGACGCCACCCAGGGGAAGGCGGCGGCCGCCCGAGGTGCACGTTGACACCCTGCACGGCAAGGGCGACACTTCGTAGGACGCCCGTCCCGTGGCCGGGTGCTTTTCTTTGCACCCCGGACGGCGCCCACCACCGCCTCGTCATTCCAGGAGACCAGCAACCGACATGACCACCGACGACACGACTTCCCCGGACGCTGCCGCCCAAGCGTCCACCAGTACCTCCCTCGCCACCGCCCCACGAGCAGAACGGGAGCGCGGTGAGCAGATCATCCTCGAGGAGTTCGGTTCCCGTGAGGAGTTCGAGAAAGCCCTCGAGGCCACGATCAAGGAGTTCGACGACGGCAGCATCGTCGAGGGGGTCATCGTCAAGGTCGACCCCGAGGAGTGCCTGCTCGACATCGGCTACAAGTCCGAGGGCGTCATCCCCTCGCGTGAGCTGTCGATCAAGCACGACATCGACCCCCACGAGGTCGTCGCCGTCGGGGACGTCATCGAGGCGCTCGTCCTTCAGAAGGAGGACAAGGACGGCCGCCTCATCCTGTCGAAGAAGCGCGCCCAGTACGAGCGGGCCTGGGGCAAGATCGAGGAGATCTACCAGAACGACTCGACGGTCACCGGCACCGTCATCGAGGTTGTGAAGGGCGGCCTCATCCTCGACATCGGGCTGCGGGGCTTCCTGCCCGCCTCGCTCGTGGAGATGCGCAGGGTCCGCGACCTCCACCCCTTCGTCGGCCGCGAGCTCGAGTGCAAGGTCATCGAGCTCGACAAGAACCGCAACAACGTCGTCCTGTCCCGCCGCAAGTTCCTCGAGGAGACGCAGAGCGAGTTCCGCAAGGAGTTCCTCGAGACGTTGCAGAAGGGCGAGGTGCGCAAGGGCACCGTGTCGTCGATCGTGAACTTCGGCGCGTTCGTGGACCTCGGCGGCGTCGACGGCCTCGTGCACGTCTCCGAGCTGTCCTGGAAGCACATCGACCACCCCGGCGAGGTCGTCGAGGTCGGCCAGGAGGTCGAGGTCGAGGTCCTTGACGTCGACCTGTCGCGGGAGCGGGTCTCGCTCAGCCTCAAGGCCACCCAGGAGGACCCCTGGCGGCAGTTCGCCCGCCAGCACTACGTCGGGGAGTTCATCGAGGGGCGGGTCACGAAGCTCGTGCCGTTCGGGGCGTTCGTCAAGGTCGAGGAGGGCATCGAGGGGCTCGTGCACATCTCCGAGCTCGCCGAGGCGCACGTCGAGCTGCCCGAGCAGGTCGCCAAGGTCAACGACCCGGTGACCGTGAAGATCATCGACATCGACGACGCGCGCCGGCGCATCTCCCTGTCGCTCAAGCAGGCGGTGAAGGCCGGCTTCGGGACGGAGCCCGAGATCGAGCAGGAGCCGTCCTACGCCGCCGCTGCGGAGCCCGCCTCCGGCGACGCGCCGAGCGGCGCCGTCGGTGCGGCGCTCTCCGCGGCGCTGCAGCAGCGCTCCGACGCCGAAGCCGAACAGTCCTCGGCCTCCGGGCTGACGCTCGAGGACGTCGTCGCGGACCTCCGTGGTGACGTCGAGGGAGCCCCCACCGGCGACGCGGGGACTGACGAGGGCGAGCCCGCTGCCGAGGGCGAGCCCGCTGCCGAGGGCGCGACAGCCGAGGACGGGACCGCCGAGGACGCGACCGCCGAGGACGCGACCGCCGAGGACGCGCAGGCGGGGTCGCCCGAGCAGGCAGGTGCCGACCAGCCGGCGGAGCCAGAGCCCGACGCTCGGCCGGGGGCTGGCGAGCCGGGCTAGGGCCGTGTTCCTCGTCGGGTTGACCGGCGGCATCGCCTCCGGCAAGACCGAGGTCAGCGAGCGGTTCGTGATGGCGGGCGCCGAGCTCGTCGACGCCGACGCGATCGCGCGCGAGATTCTGCTGCCCGGCGAGGAGGCCTACCGCAAGGTCGTCGACCACTTCGGCTCCGACATCCTCGACGACGAGGGGTTCATCGACCGGGCGGCGCTCGGCGACATCGTCTTCCACGACCCGTCGAAGCGTGCCGTCCTGAACGAGCTGACCCACCCCCCCGTCATCGCGCGCATCGCCGACGCGCTCGAGGTCCTGACCGCCTACGACGGCGTCGTGGTCCTCGACGTGCCGCTGCTCGTCGAGACCGGCATGGAGCGCGGGTCCGAGGCCGTCGTCGTGGTCGCCTGCGACCCGGAGACCCAGATCCAGCGACTCGTCGAGCATCGGGGCCTGAGCGAGGGGGAGGCCCGGGCACGGCTGGCCTCCCAGGCGCCCCTCGAGGCCAAGCTCAGCGTCGCCACGCACGTCATCTGGAACGACGGCACCCTCGACGAGCTCCACGCGCGCGCCGACGAGGTCGCCGCCGACCTGGCGGGCAAGGCGCGGGAGAAGGCGGTCGCGGAGAGCAAGGGCGTCCCGAACGACTGATGCGGCCGAGCTGGCCTCGGACGTCCCTATCATGGGTGGATGGCCGCCGCACCCGCCCGCACGGGCGCCCGCCCCTTCGACGTCGTGAGCGAGTTCGCGCCCGCCGGCGACCAGCCCCGGGCCGTCGAGGGCGTCGCAGAGGCGGTCGCCCGCGGCGAGACCGACATCGTCCTGCTGGGCGTCACCGGGTCCGGCAAGACGTTCACGGCGAGCAAGATCGTCGAGGCCGTCCAGAAGCCGACCCTCGTGATCGCCC
The DNA here is from genome assembly GCA_035540635.1 of Egibacteraceae bacterium. Classification (NCBI taxonomy): domain Bacteria; kingdom Bacillati; phylum Actinomycetota; class Nitriliruptoria; order Egibacterales; family Egibacteraceae; species Egibacteraceae bacterium. Next base: position 26,800 of record DATLGH010000052.1, read on the forward strand.
CGAACAAGACGCTCGCGGCCCAGCTCGCCGGGGAGTTCCGGGAGTTCTTCCCCCGAAACGCCGTCGAGTACTTCGTCAGCTACTACGACTACTACCAGCCCGAGGCGTACATCCCCTCGACCGACACCTACATCGAGAAGGACAGCTCCATCAACGACGAGGTGGAGCGGTTGCGCCACCGCGCGACCATGGCGCTGCTCACGCGCTCCGACGTGCTCATCGTCGCGAGCGTGTCGTGCATCTACGGCCTCGGCTCGCCCCAGGAGTACGGCAAGCACGTCCTGCGACTCGTCGAGGGGGAGGACAGCGACTTCGACGGCGTCCTGCGCAAGCTCGTCGACCTCCTCTACGAACGTAACGAGCTCAACTTCGTGCGGGGCAAGTTCCGGGTGCGCGGCGACACGCTCGAGGTGCAGCCGGCCGACTCCGAGCTCGCCTACCGCGTGGAGTTCTTCGGCGACACCGTCGACCGCATCACCCGGCTCGACCCCCTGACCGGCGAGATCGTCAGCCAGGTGCCCGAGGCGTGGATCTTCCCGAACTCCCACTACGTCGCGAGCCCCGAGCGGATGCAGCGGGCCATCACGACCATCGAGGAGGAGCTGCGGGAGCGGCTCGCGGAGCTCGAGCGGGCGAACAAGCTGCTCGAGGCTCAGCGGCTGCGCATGCGCACGAACTACGACCTCGAGATGATGCGGGAGATCGGGTTCTGCTCGGGTATCGAGAACTACTCGCGCCACATCGACGGGCGGGCGCGCGGTGAGGCGCCGCACACCCTCCTCGACTACTTCCCCGACGACTTCCTGCTCATCGTCGACGAGTCGCATGTGACGATCCCCCAGATCGGTGGCATGTACGAAGGCGACCGCTCACGCAAGGAGACGCTCGTCGAGCACGGCTTCCGGCTGCCGAGCGCGCTCGACAACCGGCCGCTGCGCTTCGAGGAGTTCCGCGCGCGCGTCCCCCGGACGCTCCACGTCTCCGCGACCCCCGGCCCGTTCGAACGGCGCGTCGCGACGACCGTCGTCGAGCAGGTCATCCGCCCGACGGGTCTCGTCGACCCGGAGGTGGTCGTGCGCCCCACGAAGGGCCAGATCGACGACCTCATCGCCGAGATCCGCGGGCGCGCGGAGGTCGACCAGCGGGTGCTCGTCACGACGCTCACGAAGAAGATGGCCGAGGACCTCACCGACTACCTCCTCGAGTCGGGTGTCCGGGTGCGCTACCTCCACTCGGAGATCGACACCGTGCAGCGCATCGAGATCCTCCGCGAGCTGCGCCTCGGCGAGTTCGACGCGCTCGTCGGCATCAACCTCCTGCGCGAGGGCCTCGACCTGCCGGAGGTGTCGCTCGTGGCGATCCTCGACGCGGACAAGGAGGGGTTCCTGCGCAGCGAGACGTCGCTCATCCAGACCATCGGCCGCGCCGCCCGCAACGTCGCCGGACAGGTCATCATGTACGCCGACGACGTCACCGAGTCGATGCGCCGCGCGATCGACGAGACGAACCGCCGCCGCAAGCTCCAGATGGACTTCAACGCCGCCAACGGCATCGACCCCCAGACGATCCGCAAGAAGGTCGGCGACATCATCCAGATGGCCCGGGCCGCCGAGGCGGGCATGCCCTACAAGGCCGCGGTTCCCGACCTCAAGCGCCGTCGCCGGCGCGGCGGCGCGGACACGCCCGACGTCAGCGAGCTGCCGCAGGAGGATCTCGCCAAGCTCATCCAGTCGCTCACCGACGAGATGCACGACGCCTCCGCCGACCTGCGGTTCGAGTACGCCGCCCGCCTCCGCGACGAGATCGCGGACCTGAAGCGCGAGCTCCGCGCCATGCGTGAGGGCATGCTCTGAACGGCAGCGCGACACTCGACCGCACTTTGGCCTGGCACAAAAGCCCATAGGGGGGCGTGTCGGCGCCTTCTGAAGGTAATGTGTCCGCGCTGCGGAGGCGGCACCCTGCCACAGCTCATCGGGGGCTACAGAGGTTAGCGAGGAGCTCGTCGGGGAACAGGTTGCCGGGCTGGCGATGCAACAGCCCCCACGGATCGCCTGGCAGCCCCCACACCGAATCGCGGCACCGCCTCGCTGCAACCCGTTTCACATCGCCAAGGAGATCCCCCTTGCAGTTCGGCCTGTCCCGCGTCGCTTCGCGCGCCAGAACCACGTGGATGTAACGCTGCGCGGGGCACGCCCGCAGGTCGCTGTCGCGCTACCTGAGCGGGAAGACAGGAGCCACCTCTGGGCAGCAGACGTCGCCGTCACGCAGGCCGTACGGCACGAGGCTCGACCAGAAGTGCGCTGGCGGACAATGCCCTTTAGACGTATTATCCTGATTTGGTGATCCCCCATCCCGGTTCCCTCGACACTCACGGCAGCGAAGGGCTCGTGCCTCTTGTGATCCTGGAGGTCATTGGCCGGCGAGTGGCGCTTGTCGCCGAGGCAGTCATTGAGGTCCTGCCGATCGTGTGGGTCAGTCCGTTGCCGAAAGCCCCCCCCGTGGTGGAGGGGGTCATCGACTTCCGGGGCAAGGTCGTGCCCGTACTCGATCTCCGTGCGCGCTTTGGCCGGCCGTCCTCTCCTCCGGTGCTGAACGAACACCTTGTCGTCGTGAAGGTCGCCGGCCGGAAGCTCGCACTCCACGTCGACCGCGCCGTCGGCCTGGAGACCGTGCCGGCGGAGGACATCGACTCCGCGGCGTTGCCGGAGGTCGACTACGCCGCCGGGGTGGCCCGGCTCGCCAACGACCTGCTCCTCGTGCACGACTTGGGAGCGTTCCTGTGGGCCGACGAGGGGCTGGCGCTCGACGCCGCGCTGGCCGAGTCGGGACGTCCCTTGAGCAAGGCGCAATGAAAGGCCGGGCAGCGCTCGTCGGCTACGTGGAGGAGCGGTCGGGGCTCGCGTTTGCCGGCGTCCAGCTGCCGCGAATGACCGAGGCCCTGGAAGAGTCCGCCGCGCGGAGGGGCCAGGTAGCCGACGCCGCCTACCAGGCCGTGCTCGAGCAGGACGAGACGGCCTTCGACGAGCTCATGGATGCGCTCACTGTCCCCGAGACGCACTTCTTCCGGGAGGCGTCCGCGGTTGCGCTCCTGCAGGAGGTTGCGCTGCCGGCGGTCGCTCAGGGGCGGCCGGCCGGGGGGATCGGGGTGTGGTGCGTCGGCTGCGCCAGCGGGGAAGAGGCCTACACCGTCGCCATGGCCGCAAGCGAAGTCGAACTCGGCGACCAGGTACGGATCCTTGGCACGGACGTGTCGCCGCGGGCGCTCGCCAAAGCGGAAAGAGCGGTGTACGGGCGCTGGTCGCTGCGGGGGGTCGACGAGGATCGCCGCCGCTTGTTCGTGGCTGACGGTCCCCGCTACCGGGTCAGCGAATCCATCCGCGGCCAGGTCCGGTTCCGCGTGATGAACCTCCTTGCGGGTCCCCCTGGCCGGTTCGAGATCGTGCTGTGCCGCAACATGCTGATCTACTTCACCGCGGAGGCCGTGCAGCGCGCGGCCGCGGTGCTGCATGCTGCGCTGCGCCCCGGCGGCTGGCTGTTTACCGGGGCGTCGGACCCCCTGCTGACGGTGCCCGGTCTGGACCGTGTCGCGACCCCTCATGGCGTCGCCTACCGGCGGGCCGCCGACGCCCCCGCCGGACCACCCGTCGCGCAGGCGGGGGCCAACCGCTCCACTGCCCTCCCGCGCAGGGCGATCCCCGAGGGGGCGCGGGCCCCGATGCCCGTGCCGCATCCACCGCGATCTCCAGCTCGCATCCCGTCAGTGGAGGAGGGCGCGCGCGGCGAGGAAGCGCCGGCCGGCGCCGAAAGAGCGAACGGGCACGACCCGCTCGACGCCCTGGGGTGGTATGTCACCGCCGCGGTCCACCTCGAGGCCGGCCGCCCAGCCGACGCGGTCGCGGCGGCGCGCGCGGCCCTTTTCCTCCATCCGGGGCTCAGCGGCGCTGCGGCCCTCCTGCACCACGCCCGGCGCGCCCTGGCGGGACCCCGGTGACGCACCTCCTGCGGAGAGGACGGTTCTATGGCGGCTGAACCGCCACCTGAACCGCCACCTGAGGCGGTGATGGAGGCGCTCAAGATTCGCGCCCGCCGGCTTGCCGAACCCACCCCCCACACCCGCGCGAAGGCCGTCGAGCTGCTCGTCTTCTCCGTGGGCGACGCCCGCCTCGCCGCGCCGGCCGATCGGGTGCGGGAAATCCTCACCCCCGGCGCCACCGCCCGTCTTCCGACGAGTGGGCAGGCGCTGGTGGGGCTGCGCGCCGCGCGCGGCGCGGTCGTGGTCCTCGCCGACCCGTCGATCCTGCTGGGGGTGGGCGGCGACGCACCTCCCTCCGGCGAGCGTTTCGCTGTCGTCCTCGACCACCCCGTCGCACCGGTAGGCGTCCTGACCGACCGCGTCGACGGAGTGCTCATCACCTTCGGGGGTATACGACCGGCTCCCGACGACCCTCTGCTGGCGGGCATCACCGCCGACGGTGCTCTCGTACTCGACGTGGATGCGGTCCTGGCCGACCCGCGGCTGGCCAGCGAACCCCTGCCCTGACGACAAGGAACGCCGTGACTTCCCCTACCGCACAGGGCGCGACCATTGGCCGCCAGATCCTCCTGGGTCACCTGGCGACCATGGTCGTGCTGCTCGCGCTCATCGTCGTCGCGCTCACCGCCGTCCTGCAGCTCAGGGCCACCTACGACGCCGTCCTCCGCCGCGAGGTCCCGCAGGTCATCGGCGCGTACCAGCTCGACTACGTCGCCGCGCAGAAGGCCGCCGACAACCGCGCCTACCTGCTCACCGGCGATCGGGCCCATCTCGACCGGCTGGCGGGCCATGACGCCCGGTTCGAGCAGGTTCTCGAGGACATGGAGGCGCGCGCGCGCACCCAGACCGGCCGGCAGCTGATGGCCGACGTCCGCGAGGCCAAGACGGACTGGGACGCGGCGGTGGCGAGTGCGCTGGAAAGCGCGGAGGGGCTGGCACCCGCAGAGGTCGCAGCCCTCGCCGCACAGCGGCTGTTCCCGACGCGGGACGCCCTGGCGAACGCGCTGCACCAGGTGATCAGCTGGCAGAACCGGCTCATCGACGAGGCGCAGGCCACCGCGGCTTCCCGTTCGCGCCTGGCGATCGCGCTGGTCGTCGGCCTGGGGATGGCCGCGCTCGCGATCGCCGTCGCCGTCGGCGGCTGGGTCACGCGGGGCACGAACAAGCGGCTGCAATCCGTCGCGCTCGACATCGACGCCGCCGCCACGGAGATCCTCGCCGGCACGTCGCAGCAGGTGACCGGGGCCGCCGAGCAGGCCGCCGCGGTCCAGGAGACGGTCACGACGGTGGAGGAGCTGACGCAGACCGCCGACCAGAGCGCCGAGCGGGCGCGGTCGGTGGCGGCCAGGGCGCAGCGCTCGGCTGAGGTCGCCGAAGCCGGCACCCGGTCGGTTGACGCCACAGCGAGGGGGATGGAGGAGATCCGCGCCCAGGTGGACTCGATCGCGTGCACGGTGCTCGGGCTGACCGAACACACGAAGGCGATCTCCGACATCGTCGACGCGGTCGACGACATCGCCGAGCGCACGCACCTGCTGGCGCTCAACGCCTCCATCGAGGCGGCCCGCGCGGGCGAGCAGGGCCGCGGCTTCGGCGTCGTCGCCGGCGAGGTGCGGGCCCTGGCCGACGAGGGCCGGCAGGCCACCGCCCGCGTCGGGGCGTTGCTCGGTGAGATCCAGCAGGGCGCCACCACGGCGGTGATGGCCACCGAAGATGGCATGAAGAGCGTGGCCGAGGGCGTGCGGCGCGTCGAGGAGGCCGGCCAGACCATCGCCGAGCTCGCCGAGACCGTCCGCGCCGCCACGCTCGCCGCCGAGCAGATCGCCGCTTCCTCGAGCCAGCAGGCGGTGGCCACCAGCCAGATCGACGAGGGGATGCGCAACATCGACCAGGTGATGGAGCAGAACGTGGCGTCGGCGCGCCAGATGGAGCAGGCCGCCCGAGCGCTGGACGGCATCGCCGACCGCCTCAAGGCGCTCGTGGGAGCGGACTCCGTTGGCCGCTGACGACGACTTGCAGCAGCGCCTTCGCCGGCTGTTCCACGCCGAGCTCGAGGAGGCGGTCGGGGTGCTCAACGCCGGGCTCATGCGCCTGGAGGAGGAGGTCGCGGCCGCCGACGCCGCCGACCTGGTGACCGAATTGTTCCGGACAGCCCACAGCGTGAAGGGGGCGGCGCTGTCGGCCGGCGTGGACGACGCCGTCGGCGCCGCCAGGCGGCTCGAGGGGGGCCTTGCCCGCCTGCGCGACAAGCCCGAGGCGGTCCGCCCGGACATGGTCCCCTCGTTCCTCGTGGAGGTCGACGCGCTGGCCGCCGTCGCCACGCAGCTCGGCGGGGACTCCGGCGTGCGCGAGCCGATCGCGCACAACGACGCGCCGCCATCGGTTCCCGCGGAACAGCAACCACCGCGAACCGCGCCGCGGACGGTGCGGGTGGCAGCCAGCGCCGTGGACGCCCTCGTCGGGCAGGCGGGCGAGCTGGTCGCCGCGGCGAGCCGAGCCGATGTCCTCGCCCGGGCCCTGGCCACCGACGGCGAGCGGCACGATACGACGGCCTCCGGGCGCGTGGCGGCAGGCGCACCGCTCGGGCGCACCGCCGCGGGGCTGGCCCGCGACGTCGCCCGTGTCAGCGCCGCCATCACCGCGGGCGTCGAGCGTCTCACCCTCCAACCCTTCGCCGACGCCTGCTCGGGCCTGGACCGCACGGTGCGCGACCTCGCGCATGCCGGGGGCAAGAAGGCGCGCCTGGTGGTGGAGGGGGCCGACGTCGAAGTCGACCGGTCGGTCGCGGCCATGCTGCGCGAACCGCTGCTGCACCTCGTGCGCAACGCCGTCGACCACGGCATCGAACCCCTCGGTCAGCGCCGCACCGCCGGGAAGCCGGAGACCGGGACGGTGACGATCGAGGCAAGCCTGCGACAGGGCAGGCTGGAGGTCGTCGTGCGCGACGACGGGCGGGGCGTGGACCGCGCCGGGCTGCGACGGGCGGCCGAAGACCGCCGGGGTGCCGAGCCCGGCACGGACGAGCTGGCCTTGGCGTTCGCTCCAGGCGTGAGCACCAGGGCGACCGTCAGCGACGTGTCCGGGCGTGGAGTCGGGCTCGACGCGGTCCGGGCACGGATCGAAGCGGTGGGGGGCGCCGTCAGAATGGACAGCACACCCGGCGAGGGCACCACCGTCACGCTGACGTCGCCGGTGAACCTCGCGCTCATGCGCGTGCTGCTGCTGGAGGTCGCCGGCGAGACGGTCGCCCTGCCGACGGCCGCGGTCGAGTGCCTCGTCACCGTGAGCCCCGACGAGATGCAATCGGTCAGCGGGCGCGCGGTCGTGTCGGCCGGTGACCGGATCTGGCCGGTGCGGTCGCTCCCGGGCCTGTTCGGAGAGACTGTCCGCAGCGGTCACCGACTGCCCCTCGCGCTGGTCGAGGCGGGACCGAGCGCAGCCGCTCTCGCCGCCGACGCGCTCCTCGACGAGCGCGAGGCCGTCGTCAGGCCGGTGCCCGCAAGGCTCGCCGGCATCCCGGAGCTGCTCGGGGTCACCGTCCTCGCCGAGGGGGGTGTCGCCCTCGTGCTCAACCCCGCCGCATGCCTCCGGGAGGGCATGACCCCGCCGCTCGCCCAGGCCGCGGGCCGCGCCCCCGAGGTCGAAGGACGTCGGCGGGTGCTCATCGCGGAGGACACCGTGACCACCCGGGTCCTCCAGCAGCACATCCTGGAGTCCGCCGGCTACGAGGTGGTGACCGCCGAGGACGGCGCGGAAGCCTGGGCGCTGCTGGAGCGCCACGGTGCGGACGTGGTCGTCAGCGACGTCAACATGCCGCGCATGGACGGCATCGAGCTCTGCCAGGCCATCCGCCGGTCCGAGCAGCTGGCGGGCATCCCGGTGGTGCTCGTCACCTCGCTCGGCAGCGAGGAGGACCGCCGCCGCGGGGTCGAGGCAGGCGCCGACGCCTACATCGTCAAGGCGGAGTTCGCGGCCGATCTGCTGGTCGCCACGGTGGAGCGCCTGCTGTGAGCCGTGAGCCCGTCCGCGCCATCGTCGTCGACGACTCGACGACCGCCCGCACCCTCCTCGTCGCGATCCTCGGGGCCGATCCCGGCATCGAGATCGTCGGCGAGGCCGCGACCGGCGCGGACGCACTCGAGGCCGTTCGGACCCTGCGCCCCTCCGTGGTGGTGATGGACATCGAGATGCCGGTCCTCGACGGCTTCGAGGCGACCAAGCGGATCATGGCCGAGAGGCCCACGCCGATCGTGATCGTCACCGCCAACCGGAACCCGGGCGATGTGGCCACGAGCCTGCAGGCCACCCAGCTCGGCGCCCTGACGGTCCAGCCCAAGCCGCCCGCGCCCGGCACCCCGGCCTTCCGCCGTGAGGCCGACCGCCTCGTGTCGCTGGTGAAGGCGCTGGCCGACGTCAGGGTCGTGCGCCGCCGGCCGGGCCAGCTCGCCGAGCCGCCGATGCCGCCGCGACCACCGCGGGGACGCCCGCTGCGTGTCGTGGGCGTGGCGGCCTCCACGGGCGGGCCCGCCGCGCTCTACCGGTTCATCGCCGCCCTGCCGGACGATCTCAGCATTCCCGTCCTCGTCGTCCAGCACATCGCCGAGGGCTTCGTGCACGGCCTCGTGCGTTGGCTGAACGCCGCCTCCCTCATGGCGGTGAAGGTCGCCGTGGACGGCGAGGACCTCGACGCGGCGACGGTGTACGTGGCGCCCGACGGAGCGCATCTGCGCGTCGACGGGCGGCGGGTGCTCCTCGACGGCGGCAGCGCCTTCCGGGGCTTCCGGCCCTCCGGGTCGGTCCTGCTCGAGTCGCTGGCGGCGTCGTACGGGTCCTCGGCGGCAGGGGTCGTCCTCACCGGCATGGGCAGCGACGGGCTGGAGGGCGCCCGGGCCCTGCGCGGCCGGGGCGGGCTGGTGCTCGCGCAGGACGAGGGGACGTCGACGGTGTTCGGCATGCCCCGCGCGGTCGCCGACGCGGGCCTGGCCGACGTGGTGGGCCCGGTGGAGGACCTCGCCGCGTGGCTGGCACCAGCGTGCCAGCGCGAGCAACGACAGAAGGAGCAGCGATGAGTCACCGGATCCTGGGGGTGGAGGACAGCCCCGCGCAGGCGGAGCGGTTGCGCACGGTCGTGTCCGCGGCCGGCTTCGCGCTGGACCTCGCGGCAGACGGGCGTGAGGCGCTGCAGCGCCTGGACTCCCGGCCATACGACCTCGTCGTCAGCGACGTCGTCATGCCCCGGATGGACGGGTACGAACTGTGCCGGCAGATCAAGGCAACGGACCCGCAGCTGCCGGTCGTGCTGCTGACCTCCCTGACCGACCCCGTCGAGATCGTCCGGGGTCTCGAGGCGGGCGCGGACAACTTCCTGCGCAAGCCCTACGACGCCGACCAGCTCGTCGCGCGCTTGCGCACGCTCCTGCAGCGTCGCGAGCGCCGGTCCACGGCAGACGCCCCCGCGGGCCTGGAGGCCATCCTCGGCGAGCAGCGCTACGCGGTCACCGCCGAGCGCCAGCAGATCCTCGACCTGCTCGTCTCCAGCTTCGAGGACCTCGTGCACACCAACGGCGAGCTGCTCCGACGCGGGGAGGCGCTGAGCGCGGCCCGCAACGACCTGCACCGCCAGCTCGAGGCAACCGAGGGGGAGCGGCGGCGCCTCGACGCCGTGCTCAAAGCGGTCCCCGACGCCATGGTCATCACCGACGAGCACGGCGTCATCACCGGCGCGAGCGACCGGCTCGTCACCCTCCTCGGCACCACCCGGGACCGGCTCGTCGGCCGGTCCCTCTTCGAGGAGGTGCGCTTCCGCGACTCGTCAGGCCAGGAGATCCCCCAGGAGCAGCGGCCGATCCCCCGCACCTTGACCGAAGGGATCGTCGAGATGGGCGCCAGCTTCGACCTGCTCGTGGATACCCCCGACGGGGCCGTCCCGGTGATCGCACGGGCAGCGCCGGTGCACGACCGGTCCGGCCGCACGGTCGCCGCGGTCGAGGCCCTGCACGAGATCGGTGCGCTTGCCGCCCACGACGCCCTCACGAAGCTGCCCAACCAGAGCCTCTTCGTCGACCGGGTGGCCCGCGCCGCCACCCTGTCCGCCGAGAGGAGGCGGCCGTACGCCGTCCTGGCGGTGACCGCCGACCGCTTCGCCCGCCTGCGGGAGAGCCTGTCACCCGCGGGCCTCGACCGCATCCTGGCCGAGCTGGCGTCCCGCCTCCGCGGGCTGCTCGCACGCCCGGACGTCCAACGACGCACCATCCTTGCGTCCGCGGCCTACTTCGGCCATGAGATGTTCGGAGTGGTGCTGCCGGATCTCGAGCACGAGATCCACGGCGTGCGGCTCGCGCACCTCGTGGCCGAGCGGCTGAGCGGATCGCTGGTCGCCGACGGCGTGCCGGTCGAGGTGACCACGACGGTCGCCGCGGTGTTCGGCCGCACCGCAACGCCCGACCCCGTCCAGCTCGTCGCCGCAGCGGTGACCGCCGCACGCCGGGCCAGCCAGAGCGGCGGCGGCGGCGTGGAAGTGGTCGACCCCGCCGTGAGCGTGCGCGCGGGCGACACGCTGCGCCGCGAGGCCGAGCTGCGTGAGGCGATCGACGCCGGTGACCTGCGGGTGCACTACCAGCCGCAGGTGGACGTCGGGCGCGAGACACCGGTGGGCGTGGAGGCGCTCGTGCGGTGGCACCACCCCGAGCACGGGCTCGTGCCCCCGACAGAGTTCATTCCGCTGGCGGAAGAGACCGGGCTCGTCGTGCCCCTCGGCTGGTGGGTGCTGCGGGAGGCGTGCCGCCAGGCGGCTGCCTGGCGCCGCGAGCTGCCGGGAGCCGGGACTTTATACGTGTCGGTGAACCTGAGCCCATCCCAGCTCGACGTCGCCGATGCGCCCCAGCGGGTCGCCGGCGTACTCGAGGCGACCGGCCTGCCTCCCGGGGCCCTCACCCTCGAGGTGACGGAGAGCGGTGTGGTCGCGGACGCGCGCACGGCCACGGAGCGGTTGGAGGCGCTGTCCGCGCTCGGTGTGCGCATCGCCGTCGACGACTTCGGCACCGGTTATGCGTCGCTGCTGCAGCTGCGGCGCTTCCCCTTCCACAGCCTGAAGATCGACCGCGGATTCATCGCGGGCATGACAAGCGATGCCGAGGACGCCGCCATCGTGGCGGCGAGCGTCGGCCTCGCCCACACTCTGGGGCTGGAAAGCGTCGCCGAGGGCGTCGAGACCCCGGAGCAGCTGGCACAGTTGTGCGGGCTGGGATGCCAGCTCGCGCAGGGCTACCTGTGGTCACGCCCGCTTCCTCCCGCCGACCTCGAGCGATGGTGGCTCCGGAAAACGGAAGCCGCCTCCGTCCAGCGCCTCGCATAGCCGTCCCCGGCTTCCGCGTTAGCATCCCATGGCGCTCGCCGGCGCTCACCGCTCCAGCGATTCACAAGTCAGCCGCCGAACCCTCGAGGACGCTGAGCGGTCCCGGACGCCCGAGCAGGTAGCCCTGACCGTAGACCACGCCGAGGTCACGCAGCGCCGCCAGCTCTGCCGGGTCCTCGATGCCTTCGGCCACGACCTCCGCTCCGGTCTCGCTCGCAAACGTGATGAGCGCGCGGGCCATCGCCCGACGCGCGCGGTCCACATGGATGTCGCGGATCAGGGAGACGTCGAGCTTGATGAGGTCAGGGGCCAGGAGCAGGATGTGCCGCAAGCTCGCGAAGCCCGCGCCCGCGTCGTCCACCGCGAGGTGGACGCCCGCCGCCCGCAGCGGCTCCAAGCCGCGGTTGAACGCGTCGTAGTCGTCGATCTGGGCGTGCTCGGTGATCTCCAGCACCGTGCGGGCCGGGGCCGCCGCCAAGACCGCGGCCTGCAGCGCTCCGTTGGTGGCGACCTCGGGGGAGACGTTGAGCGCAACATGGGCCCGGGTGGGCACGCGGGGGAGCTCGGCGAGGGCGAGATCGACGGCGAGCAGCTCCAGCTCCACGTGCAGGCCTGCCGATCGGGCGGCGTCGAACCACACGTCGGGCCCCCGGCGGGGCTCCTGAGGGAAGCGTGCCAGGGCTTCGACACCGATCACCGCCCGGTTGCGGACGTCGATGATCGGCTGGAACACCAGTCCCATCCGCCGGGACGCCAGCGCCGCTCGGACACGGGAGCCGACCTCCTGGCGGTCCCTGCTCGTGACGTTGCGATGCTCCAGCTTCGCGCGCAACTCGTCGAGCACATGGGCGGCGACCGGTGGCGGCAGCACGACCTCCCCGGCGGCGGATCTGCGGAGCGTCTCGACGATCTCGCGGTTGGTCGCTGTGCCCTTCGTGAGATAACCCACCGCGCCCGCCCTGAACATCTCGACGACCGCACCCCGGTCGGCGTAGGTCGAAAACGCCACCACCTGGGTGGGCGGCGAGGCCGCGCGGATGCGCCGGGCTGTCTGCTGGCCGCCGCCGGGCATCTTCGTAGCCAGCAGGGCGACGTCGGGCCGGTGCCTGCAAGCCTCGTCGACGGCCTCATAGCCGTCGGCGACCATCGCGACGAGCTCGAATCCCCGCTGAGGGGTGAGCAGCTCGGCGAGCACGTCGCGCACCGACGCGTCGGAGTCGGCCACGAGGATGCGCAGGCGGTCCAACGCTCACACACCCAGGTCGGCGGCCGGCGGGGTAGCCGGAAGCCAGGACTCCACCACCGTGCCATGGCCGGGCGCGCTGTCGATGCGCCACCAGCCGTGGGCGAGCTGGGCGCGCTGGCGCATGGACGTCAGCCCGAGATGGCCGGGTCTGAGATCTTCGACCGTCTCCAGGGAGAACCCGACCCCGTCGTCCTCGACGCGGACAAGGTACCCGCCTTCGAGCTCGTCCAGGACGACCTTCACCTTGCTGGCCCGGGCGTGCTTGGCGACGTTGACGAGCGCCTCCTGCGCGGTGCGGTACAGCAGCGCGCGAAGGCCGGGGGCCGGCTGGCTCACCGTGCGGTCCTCCAGCACGAACGCATAACCCGCCTCGGACGAGGAGCGCTCCAGGTACGTTTCCAGGGTGGCCGCGAGCCCGTCGCCCTCCAGGCCCTCCGGCGACAGCGCGAACGTCAGCTGGCGCAGGCGGGCGATCGCCAGCCGCACGGCTTGCTCCAGCTTGGCCTGCTGGGCTCGAAGGTCCGGGTCGGACACTGACTCGCCGAGCATCTCCAGGCGCATCGCCACCGCCGTCATGACCTGCATGGAGTCGTCGTGGATGTCGGTGGCGATACGCCACCGCTCCTCCTCCTGCGCTTGCGCGAGGTGTCCCACGAGGCGCTGGCGCTCCCGGTCGGCGAGTTCGAGCTCACGCACCTTCTCCAGCAGCTTGCCGTTGAGCACCGCCAAGTGCTCGCGTTCGGAGGCAGTTCCGGACGGCGGCGGCTCCTGGGAGGCAGCGGGTCGCCGCAGCGCCCTGCGCACCGTGCCGCAGACGGCGGTCGGTTCGGCCGACTTCGTGAGCACCTCGGTGATGCCGTAGGCCTCGGCGACGTTGCGCACCTCATCCTCGGCGTATGCGGCGGTGTAGATGACCACGGGGATCTGGGCGGTCGCCGGGTCACCGCGTAACTCCCGCACGAACGCGTAGCCGTCCACCTTGGGCATGAGCAGGTCGGTGATGACGACGTCTGGGTGCTCCACCCGCGCGACACCGAGCCCTTCAGCGCCGTTGGTGGCCTCCAGCACCTGGTGCCCGCACTCGACCAGAGACGTGGACAGCCGCAAGCGGCTCACGGCGCTGTCGTCAACAACGAGGATAGTGGCCATCTTTGGACCAGCCCTTGTCTATGCGGTACCCGCAGTCCTGATCCCTTTCGGCTTGTCCGGTTCAGAACTTAAGGGGCGGTCGCCGGCTATGGGGGCGTGAGGCAGGTCACGCCGCGGAAACGGGCGAAGTCGCGGTCGAACGTGGCCACCCGGCACCGTGCTCGGTGGCCAGCGCGGCGAGATGCGCGTCGGCCACGAGGTTGGGGGGTACAGCGGTCGCTACCCGCGCGCGAGGGCGGCTCCGACGATGGCGACCGCCTCGGCGGGATGGGGCGGCGTGCCGGTGAAGACGACCTCCCCGTCGACGACGACCGCGTTCCTCGCCACCCGGCGGGTCTGGTGCCACGCCTGCCGCCGGGAGAGCCCACGCCGGCGCCCGTCGCGCCACACCGTGGGCAGGAGCCAGACCATGTTGCGGGGGTCGGCGACGGTGATCTCGACCTCGTCGCCGGACCAGCGCCGGCGCAGCGCGAGGTACACCGCCGCCATCGCGTGCACCTCGGCACGCACCGAGGCGGGCGCCTCCCGGGCGCCACCCTCGGCGCCGATCCCGGCCGAGGCGCCACCGCAGCAGCCGCCGGGCATCCCGGCGTTCCATTCGCGGACGAGCAGCACACGGTGGCGCATCGTCAAGGCCTACCCGTTGCCTCCACGTCCGACTCCGCGGCCGGCGCACCGTGCCGGTCCTTGAAGGCCTGGTTGATGGCCATCGCCGCCTCGACGATGAGCCAGAGCGCGAGGAAGAAGATCACCGCGTCGAGGACGACGAGCAGGTAGTCCCGCTCAGCCCAGAACTCCCCGAGCTGGATGAACAGCGCCCACGTCGTCATGGTGAGCAGGAAGATGAGCGGCACGAGCGGTGCCGCGGGGTTGCGCCGCCGCTTCACGACCCACGTTGCGACCACCGCGAGGGCGAGCCCCGCCATGAGCTGGTTGGTCGTGCCGAAAAGCCGCCACAGGCGGCCGAACGTGAAGCCCGCGTCGCCCTCGCCGGGCACGAGCGCGAGGGCGAGGGGGACGAGGACCGCGAGGACGGTGGCTGCCCAGATGTTCCGCGCGAGGGGGCGGAAGCCCGCCGTCTCGGCCATCTCCTGGATGACGTAGCGCTGGAGGCGGACGCCCGTGTCGAGCGTCGTCGCCGCGAAGGACACGACGACGACGGCGGCGAAGATGGCGCCGATCTCGGCCGGGATGCCGAAGCTCGTCACGAAGCGGCCGACGCCCTCTGTGAAGTAGCCGAGGCCGCCGGCCGAAGCGGCACCGAAGTCGGCGTAGCGCTCCGCGTAGACGGCGGCGCCCCCGATGCCGGCGCTGACGGCCATGACCGACCCGAGCGCGAGGGAACCCTCCCCGACCGTGCCCATGACCCCGACGAAGCGGGCGTCGGGTTCCTTGTCGAGCTGCTTCGCGGTCGTGCCGCTCGCCACGAGGCTGTGGAATCCCGACACGGCTCCGCAGGCGATCGTGATGAACAGGAACGGGAACCAGAACGGGGCGTCCGCGGGCAGGTTGGCGTTGTAGAAGGGCGCCTCGATGACGAACCCGCCGAGCGCCAGCCCGCCGAAGATCACGAAGAGCGCGATGAACAGCTGGTGGGCGTTGATGAAGTCCCTCGGCTGGAGCAGGACCCAAACGGGAAGCCGGCAGGCGATGAAGGCGTAGACGAACAGGATCACGACCCAGAGGGCCCGCACCGGCACCCCCGTCGCCTCGGACAGCGGTGCGAGGTCCACCGGGTAGAGCTGGCCGACGGGGATGAACAGGTACATGACGACGACGGCCACGATGGAGGGGACGAGGATGCCGATCTGGCGGCGGTAGATGAGCTGTCCCACGGCGATGGCCAGCGGGATCTCCACGAAGATGGGGATGACCGCCGCCGGGTTGTTCACGAACAGGATGGAGATCACGACCGCGAACACCGCGTTCACGAGCGTGAGCAGGAAGAAGATGACGACGAGGAACAGCGCGCGGGCCCGGCGGTTGATGACCTCGGCGGTGAGCGTGCCGATGTTGCGGCCCTTGTTGCGCACCGAGACGACGAGGGCACCGAAGTCGTGCACGCCTGCGGCGAAGATCGTGCCGACCGTGATCCACGCGAGCGCCGGACCCCAGCCCCAGAACACCGCGATGGCCGGTCCGACGATCGGCGCCGCCCCCGCCACCGACGTGAAGTGGTGACCGAACAGCACGTGCCGGTTGGTCGGCACGTAGTCGACCCCGTCCTCGAACTCGTGCGCCGGGGTCACGAACGCCGGGTCGAGTGCGTAGACCTTGTCGGCGACGTAGGAGGAGTAGTAGCGGTAGCCGAGTGCGAAGGCGCTGAGCACGACCGCGACGACGACGATGGCGGGCATCCGACCCCTCGCTTCCTCCGCCGACGGCGGGTCCACCTCCGAGCCGATCCGCACACAGTGCATCAGCGGTGACGCCGGTGTCAACGGCCCCCGGGACGGCTGGGGCGCGCCCGCGATAGCGTCCGAGGCGGCATGGACGCCGACGACCTCACCCGCGCCTGGGACCGCGCCGCGGTCGCCGAGCTCGCCTACGTCGACGGCCACGGGCGCCCCCGCGCGACCGCCGTGACTCCCCTCGTGCTCGACGGCGGGCCGGCCGTGGCGCTGCCCTATGCGCGCAGTAACCTCGCCCGCGCCCTGGCCGCCTCCGGGACGGTCGTCCTGTCGGTGTCCGACTCGAGGATGGCGACGAAGGGCTGGGCACCGTGCGCGGCGGGCGGCACCGCGGAGGTCGTCGAGGACCTGGAGGGCCGGTGCTTCCTCGGGGGGCCGCTCGCCCAGGAGCTCCGCAAGCACCCGCCGTCACGGGAGCTGCTCGACACGCCCGTCCTGCGCCGGGAGCACTGGTGGTACGTGCCGCGCTGGATCGTGCGGGTCGCGCCGCAGCGCGCGTGGCCGGTGGGGCGCCGCTCCAGCCCGGCGGAGGGCGTGCTCGTGACCGTCTCGGGGCCGCGCCAGCTCGCCGTCGACACCGTCCGCGTCGAAGACTGGGACGCCGACCGCGTCGTTGTCACCTCTCTGGCCGCGCACGACCTGCGAGGTCTGCGCGGCTCGGCCGTGCTCTTCACCCACGACTTCGCGGTGCCCGACCTCGACCGCTGGGTCGAGGCCTCCGCCACCGGGGAGCTCCGCGCGGGCGTGCTCCACGTGACGCAGCGGGACGGGCGCACGGCGCTGCCGAAGCCCTTGACCCTCGTCGGGCGCCTCCGCCGCCTGCGCGACCTCGAGCGCGCCTGCCGCCGCGGCCTGCGCGAGCGCGTCTGAGGCCTCCACAACGGGCCTCCTGCCGACGAGCAGGCGACCTACACCGGGCGTCGTCGGCGGTGCCCGCCTGGTAGGAGGCTAGGGTGCGGATCGCCTGACACGGGGAGACGTGGATGAGCACCGGGGCGCGGTCGGCCTGGCCGGAACAGCAGCAGGACGCCCGAGATGGATGCGCGTTGGCGTACTTCCACCATCGCGGTGGACCACGGACAGCGTGCACGGCGACGACGCGCGGATCGAGGCGATCATTCAGGCGCTCTACGACCATGGGGTCGAGCTGGCGGTCACCGCCCATGACCACAACTACCAGCGGTTCCCGGCGTTGGACCCGTCGGGGACGGGTGACGCCAAGGGGGTGCGCCAGTTCATCGTCGGGACGGGTGGGGCGTACCTGTACGACTTCAACACCGTCGACCCGCGTGCCGAGGCCCGCAGCCGCAGCTTCGGGGTGCTCAAGCTGCTGCTGCGCCCCAACGCCTACGACTGGGAGTTCCTCACCGACCCCGGCGGCATCAACCCGTCGTTCACCGACAGCGGGACCGGGTCGTGCCACACCCCCGCGACGTCGCCCAGCCCCTCCCCGTCACCCAGCCC
>DATLGH010000053.1 GCA_035540635.1 Egibacteraceae bacterium
TGCCGACCCTTCCCGCCCCCCGGAGCCGCCGGCGGCCGGACCCGCCGCGCCCAGGACGGCGAGCCCAACCACGGCCGTCCACCACGGCCCGGGCAGCAGGCATCCCGCCCACAGCGCCGCGGCGAGCACCCAGGCCGCCGCGGCGCTCACGGCCGGCCCCGGGGCGCGCGGGACGCGCGGGGCGCGCGGGCCGCCCCGCCGGATCGCAGCCTTGGTCGCATGATGTGCGACCGATGCCGCAAGCCGCGCAGAGGCGCGGGGCGCATCACACGGCCACGAGCTCGGCGACGGCCTGGAACTTCTTCTCCCCGATCCCGGGCACGTCGCGGAGGTCGCCGACTGCGGTGAAGCCGCCGGCCTGGTCGCGGTGCGCGGCGATGCGCTCGGCGAGGACCGGGCCGATGCCCGGAAGCTGCTCGAGGTCGGCGGGCGTCGCACGGTTGAGGTCGAGTCGACCGTCGGGCCGCCACGGCGACGCCGCCGCGGCCGCGGGCTCGGCCGGGGCGTCGCCCTGGCCGGCCGGTGCGGGTCCGGGCACAAGCAGCTGCTCGCCGTCGGTCAGCGGACGAGCGAGGTTGAGCGCGTCGAGCAGCGCATCGGGCAGGGGGCCGCCGGCCTTCTCGAGTGCGTCGGCCACCCGCGCCCCGCCGGGCAGGCGGTACAAACCCGGGGCGGCGACCGCACCCGCGACGTGCACGACGAGCTCCTCGTCGGCGAACGCAAGGCCATCGGGCACGGCCGGCGCCTCCGGCTCGGCGGCCCCCGGCCGCGCGAGCACCCAGAGCAGCACGAGCGCCGCGACGGCGCCGGCGACGAGCACGACGAGACCCGCGAGCTCGGCGGGCGAGCAGCCGAGCCCCGCGAGCCCCCGCCGCAGGCGCTCAGCGAAGGCCGCGTCGTCGTGCGGGTCGGTCAGCGTGCCCATGCGGGCGACGGTACGACCGTCCCAGCCCAACCGGAGCGTTTTTCCCGCCGGCTGTGGACATCCCACGCCGGCTCGCGGGCGGGCCGGTCCCGCGGGCAGCTTTCCCGCGCCGCCGCGGGAATCCTGACGTCCCCGGCGCCGGCCGCCCCCGCGCCGCGCCGCGCCGACGAGCGTCTAGGAGGCGGCCCTCGTCACGAAGTTCAGCATGCGGTCGGGCACCCAGACGACCTTCACCACCTCGCGGCCCTCGAGGTGGCGCGCGACGTTCGCCAGGCCTCGCGCGGCGCCGACGGCGTCGGCCTGGGACGCGCCCGCGGGCAGCTCGGTCGTGTCACGCAGCTTGCCGTCGACCTGGACGGGGATGCGCTTGCTGTCCTCGACGACGAGGTGCGGCGCGTACCTCGGCCAGCTCTGGGCGTGCACGGAGTCCGCGTGACCCAGGCGGTGCCACAGCTCCTCGGTCACGTGCGGGGCGATCGGTGAGAGCATCACCTGGATGGCCTCCAGCGCCTCGGTCACCGCAGGACCCCGCACGCCGGCGTCGCGGAAGGCGGCCGAGACCTGGTTCGCGAGCGTCATGAGCTTCGCTATGGCGGTGTTGTACTTGAACGCCTCGTAGTCCTCGGTCACGGCGGCGATCGTCTTGTGCGTCGCCCGCCGCAGCGCGAGCTCCCCGGAGCCGTCCGACCCCGAGCCGTCCGACCCGGATCCGTTCGACCCCTCCGGCGCCACGACCTCGTCGACGAGGCGCACGAGGCGCGACAACCAGCGGAACAGCCCGGCGGGCGACACGTCCGCCCAGTCGACGTCGTCCTCGATCGGTCCGGCGAACAGCATCGTCGCGCGCAGCGTGTCCGCCCCGTACTCGGCGTAGACGGTCTTCGGCTCGACCACGTTGCCGCGGCTCTTGCTCATCGCCGACCCGCCGTGGAGCACCATGCCCTGGGACTTCAGTCGTGTGAACGGCTCGACGAAGCCGAGGTGGCCGAGGTCGTGGAGGGCCTTGGTGAAGAACCGGGCGTAGAGCAGGTGGAGGATCGCATGCTCGATGCCGCCCGTGTACTGGTCGACGGGCATCCAGCGGTGCACCGCGTCGCGGTCGAACGGCACGTCGTCGCGGTCGGGCGAGCAGTAGCGCAGGAAGTACCACGACGAGTCGACGAACGTGTCCATCGTGTCGGTCTCGCGCCGCGCCTCGCCGCCGCAGCGGGGGCAGGCGACCTTGCCCCACGTCGGGTGGGTGGCGAGTGGGGACTCCCCGGTGGGACGGAACTCGACCTCGCTCGGGTCGGGCAGCCGGACCGGCAACTCGGACGCGGGCACGGGCACGACATCGCACGTCGGGCAGTGCACCACCGGGATCGGGCAGCCCCAGAAGCGCTGACGGGAGACGAGCCAGTCGCGCAGCCGGAAGTTGACGGCTTGGCGGCCGAGGCCCTTCGCGGCGAGGTCGTCGGTGATCGTGCGCTTGGCCTCGGGCCAGGGCAGCCCGTCATAGCCGGGCGAGTGCACAACGACCCCGTCGCCGGGGGCGGCCTCCGTCATCGTCGCCTCGTCGAGGTCCGCGCCCTCGACCTGCACGACCACACGTACGGGCAGGTCGTAGGCCCGCGCGAAGTCGAGGTCGCGCTGGTCGTGGGCGGGCACCGCCATGATCGCTCCGGTGCCGTACTCGAGGAGGACGTAGTCGGCGGCGTAGATGGGCAGCAGGTCACCGTTGACCGGGTTCACGGCGTGGACGCCGAGGGCGATGCCTTCCTTGTCCGCGTCGGTCGACTGCCGCTCGATCTCGCTCTTGCGCAGGACCCGGTCGTGGAAGGCCGCGAAGGCCTCGCCGGTGCCGCCGATCTCGGCCCACGCGCGCGCCCGCGGGTGCTCGGGAGCGACGACGAAGAACGTCGCCCCGAACAGCGTGTCGGGCCGCGTCGTGAACACGACGATGTCCTCGCCGGTCTCGGAGATGTGGAAGACGACCTCCGCGCCCTCGCTGCGGCCGATCCAGTTGCGCTGCAGGGCGAGCACCCGCTGCGGCCACGTGTCAGCGAGCTCGGCCATGTCGTCGAGCAGGCGCTGCGCGAAGTCGGTGATCTTGAGGAACCACTGCCGCAGCGCCTTCTTCGTCACCTCCGTGTCGCAGTACTCGCACCTGCCGTCGCCCACCTGCTCGTTGGCGAGCACGGTCTTGCACGACGGGCACCAGTTGACGTTCGCGTCCTTGCGGTAGGCCCAGCCCGCCTCGAGCAGCTGGAGGAAGATCCACTGCGTCCAGCGGTAGTACTCGGGGTCGCTCGTGTGCAGCCGGCGCGACCAGTCCCAGGAAAGCCCGAGGCGGCGCATCGTCGCGGCCTGTGTCTCGATGTTGTCGTACGTCCACTGCTTGGGGTCGATGCCCCGGCGGATGGCGGCGTTCTCCGCGTTCAGCCCGAACGAGTCCCAGCCGATCGGGTTCATGACCTCGAAGCCACGCAGCCGCTGGTAGCGCGCGACGGCGTCGGCGAGGCTGAACGCCTCGACGTGGCCCATGTGCAGGTCCCCGGACGGGTAGGGGAACATGTGCAGGGCGTAGAAGGGGGGCTTGTCGCTCGCGTCGTCGGCGACGTTCTGGCCGTCGCACTCCCAGACCTCCTGCCAGCGCGGTTCGATCTCGTGGGGGTCGTAACCGGTGGCCACGCGGACGCTCCTCGGGGGTGGTGGACTGCCAGCGAGTCTAGCGAGGTGCTCGGTGCGGGCCGCTGCTACACTCGCCCTCGCTTCGGGGCGTTAGCTCAGTTGGTAGAGCGCGACGCTGGCAGTGTCGAGGTCAGGGGTTCGATTCCCCTACGCTCCACCCCGATCCCCCCCGTTCCCCCCGGCCCGCGCGCACCACCTCGAGCAGGAGACCACCGTCGGGAGCATCAGCGCCACCGAGGCTGCCGCGTGAGTGCGAGCCCCGGCTGCCCTGGATCTGGCTACGGCCGCACGCTGTCGTGTGGCTCCTGGCCGGCTTCCTCGCCCTGACGGCGGTCGGCGCCGCGACGGCCGTCGTCGTCACGGGGGCAGCACCCGTATGGGCGAACGGTGTGCCCGTCGACGGCGCCGCGTCGCTCGAGTCGCTGGACCTGACCCCTCAGACGGAGACGCTCGCGCCCGACGAGGTGGCGGTCGACGCCGCGGTCGCCTCGTGGCTGGCCCAGCGGCGGCGCGGCTGGTTGCTCGGCGCCGCCACGTTCGCCGCGCACGCCGCGAAGATCTGGGTGACGGCCCCGATCGTCGTCGTCGTCGGGGTGGTGGTGTGGCGCCGGACGGGCAGGGTGAGCGCGCTGTGGCTGCCCGCGCTCGCCCTCGTCGGCGGCCTCGCGCTGTCCGTGGCGGTCAAGTTCCTCGTGTTCCGGCCCCGCCCGCCGGCTGAGGTGGCGGCGGTCGACGCGTTCGGGCCCTCCTACCCTTCGGGGCACGTCATCCGCGCTGCCGCCGTGTACGGGGCGCTCGCCTGGCTGGTCGCCGTCACGACGACGCGGCGGCGGCGGCAGGCGGCCGCGTGGGGAGTCGCCGCGGCGCTCGTCGCCGTGGTCGCGGCCGCCCGGGTGTACGAGGGGGCCCACTGGGTCACCGACGTCCTCGCCAGCCTGCTCCTCGGCGTCGGATGGCTCGTCGTGATACTCGGCGCGAGTGGCGTCCTGCGAAGGCCGCGCTAGCCTCGGCGCGATGCCGATGCTGCTGTCCCCACGGCCCGGGTCCCGGGCGCACCGTGCGGTGGCTGGGCTGCTCACCGGCCTGGCGGGGCTCATCGTGGTCGGCTGCGCGGCGGCGGTACTCGGTCGGTCCGTCGTGCCCGGGCTGGCGGCGAGCGGGCTCGACGCCGAGGTCACCGCCTTCCTCGTCGACAACCGCCGTCCCTGGTTGACCGCCGTGAGCCGTGCCGCGTCGGCCATGGCCGACCTGCAGGTGGTGGCCCTGCTCGTACTCGCGCTCGGCGTCGCCGGCGGGTTGCGCGCCCGGCGCTGGAACCTGCTGTGGGTGCCCGCCGTCGCGGGCGGCGGCGCGCTCGTGATCTCGGCGGTCGTGAAGCTCGTCACGGCGCGCGCCCGTCCTCCCCTGTCCGCCGCCATCGTCGACGCCTACGGGCTGGCCTTCCCCTCGGGCCACGCCCTGCGTGCCGTCGCGGTCTTCGGCGCGCTCGCCTTCGTCGCCGCCGCCGCAACGAAGCGCCCCGCCGCTCGGGTGCTCCCCTGGGGCTGCGCAGGCGCGCTCGTGGCCGCCGTCGGCTTCGCCCGGGTCTACCTCGGCGCGCACTGGGTGACCGACGTCCTCGCGGGGTACGCGCTCGGCGCGGCGTGGCTCGCTCTGGTGCTCGTCGCCACGGGGACGGCAGTGAGGGTGCGCCCTTCCCCGCAGCCGCCCGCCCCGGTTCGCGACCTCGACGCGTTGGGTGACGCAGGCCGCCCGCGCCGCAGGGTCGGGCGGGCCCGTGAGAGGTGATCGCCATGGCTGCCGACCGCTCCGACGTCGTCTGTGCGCAGCGGACGTCTGAAGGTCGTCAAGGTGAACGTCGACGAGGCGCCCGGCGTCGCGGCACGGTTCGCCGCGCGGTCGATGCCCACGCTCGTCCTCACGCGCGGTGACCGGGAGCGGTCCGTCGGGTGCCGCAGTCGGGGCTGGCCGCGGGGTGGGCACTCGGATGACTCCTCCCGTCGGTGCTCCTCGCGGCCGCGTCCGGCCCGCTCCTGACCCTCGCCGCGCTCGCGGTCGCGACGAATAAGGTGGAGGGCCTCACCGTCCTCAAAGGCCTCGGCATTTCCGTTCATCGCGCCGGTGGCCACGTGGTTCGTTGAAGGGCCGTGGGCGGCGGCGTTCGCCCCGCTGCCGACCCTGTGGGCCGTCCGCAGCCTGCGCGCGGGCGTCGAGGGGCGAGTGGACCTGGTCGGGATCGCGTCGGCGTGCCGCTGCTGCTCGCGTCCGCGGCCGTGATGTGGCCCCGCGTGCGCGGGCGGCTGTCCGCGCGAGCCTGACCGGCCGCCGGTCGGCCAGCGTCCCGGGCGGGCTACCGGCGGGCGTGCTCCCAGAAGCGCAGCCTGCGGGGGTTCCCGCGCATGACCGGCGTGAAGTCGCCGGTGGCGCCCGCCCCGTCCACCGGAGGCTCCTCGCGCCCGCAGAAGACCATTCCGAGCTCGGGGCTGTACCGGGTCGTGGGGCGCCCGCACACGCCGCAGGGCCGAGGTGCCGCAAGGTGTTCGATGCTAAGCTCCGCCATTGTGCTCTGCACTTCCTTGGAACCTTGATGTCGCGTCGTCGCCGGCGCCCAGACGGCCCGGCCTTTGTTTACACCTTAACGGCTCGGCATCCCGGCGCAGCGGCCGGACCCCGGCCGGTCGGCCACCCCGCTTTGCCGAAAGCGCCCGCCTGCAGGCCGAGCGCGTCTGCTGGGGCGCTACCGCTTCGCTACTCGAGCGCTGATGGTGGCGCTACCGCTTCGCTACTTGAGCGCTAGCCGGGCGTGCCCCACAGGAGGTGCCCGGTGCGGTTGTAGGCGGCGAGCAGCGCCATCCCACGCGCAAGGGCCGCGGCCGTCGGCGCGTCGAGCAGGCTGACCGCGCAGTTGCCCACGGACTCGAGTCCACGGTGGCCTCCGGCGGGCAGGCCCAGACCGGCGGCGACCGCCACCCGGATCGGGCCGCCGTGGGTGAACACGAGCACGGTCGCGATGCGGTCGGTGGCGTCCCGCCGCGCCCGCGCGACCACGTCGTCGAGTGCCGCGACCACGCGCGCGCGCAGGGCGGCGAACGTCTCGCCGCCGCCGGCGGCGACGTCCTCACCGCGTGCCCAGGCCGAGAAGGTGTCGGCGTCCGTGGTCGCGACCTCCGTGCGGGACCGGCCCGTCCACGCGCCCACGTCGAGCTCGCGCAGGCGCTCGTCGATGCGCACGGGCAGCGCCGGCAGGATCTCCTCGGTTGCCGCGGCGGTCTCGGCGACGCGGACGAGGTCGCTGCGCACGATCGCGGTCGCCCCCGCATGGAAGCGCGCCAGCGCCCGGGCGGTGGCGGTGGCCTGCGCCCGCCCGCGGGCGGTCAGTCCCGGGCCGCCGTGGCCCTGGAGGATGCCCGCGGCGTTCCACTCGGACTCGCCGTGACGGACGAGCACGAGCCGGACGACGGTGCCCTGGTCCGTCAGTCCGCAGCCGCCTCCGCGGCGGCGAGCTCGTCGAACGGCACCTTCGGCGCGTCCGACCACAGCCGCTCGAGGTCGTAGTAGGAGCGCTGCTCGCTGGTGAACGCGTGCACGACGATGTCGCCGTAGTCGAGCAGGACCCAGCCGGTGTCCTTCGTGCCCTCGCGACGGCGCGGCACCCGGTCGCGGTCGCGCTTCAGGCGGTGCTCGATCTCGTCGGCGACGGTGCCGAGATGGCGCTCGTTGCCGGCGGAGACCAGGACGAAGAAGTCGGTGATGCCGAGCAGCTCACCGAGGTCGAGGATGCGGATGTCCGTAGCCTTCTTGTCGGCGGCGGCACCCGCCGCGGAAATGGCCAACCCACGGGACTCGGTGGTGTCGACAGCGCTCAGGTTTCTCGCTCCTGTTCGAGGATCCGCCGGCGACCCCGCTGCGGTCGCGACGATCACCGGCTCACCGGCGATCGTACCGACCCCTGCCCCCCGCTGCACCCTCCGCCCCCGGGCGGGGCGGCGCCGCGCGCGGAAGCGCCCGTCCTGGGAGCCCGCCGAGGGCGACGTGGTGGCCGAGGGTGCCGTAGAGCCCATGCTTGCGGGCGTACTCCTCGACCTCGCGAGGGATGAGGTAGCGCACCGACCGGCCCGCCCGGAACCGCTCGCGCACGTCGGTGGAGGAGATCGCGAGCGCGGGGACGTCGAGGAAGATCAGCCGGTCCGCGAGCCCCTGCGCGTGGAGGGTAGCCACGTCGTGACCCGGGCGTGTCGCCGCGACGAACTCGGCGAGCGCGAGGCACTCGTCGGCCGCCTTCCACGTGAGGATGTTGACGATCGCGTCGGCCCCGGTGATGAAGAACAGCTCGTCGTCGGGACACGCGGCGCGCATCGCCCGCAGCGTGTCGACGGTGTAGGTGGGACCCTGCCGTTCGATCTCGAGCCGGCTGATCATGAACGCGGGGTTCGCCGCCGTCGCGAGCACGGTCATGAGGTAGCGGTGCTCGGGGGGCGTCGTCTCGTCCTTCTGCCACGGCTGCCCTGCGGGCACGAAGACGACCTCGTCGAGGCCGAGGTCTGCCCGCGCCTGCTCTGCGGTGACGAGGTGACCGAGGTGGATGGGGTCGAACGTGCCGCCCATGATGCCGATGCGGCGCGCGACAGCCATTGGGCAATCGTAACCGCGGGTCCCAGGTGACCCGCCGCACGGGCCCCGGCGCCGCTACAAGCGGTCGAGCGCCTCCCCGGCGACGAGGCGGGGCACGGCGGCCACCGACGCGAGCAGCTCGTCGTTGGTGAAGCTCGGCGGCGCGACCTGCTGCCACTGACCCCCCGACCGATCCGGGTCCCACGGGCACACCGAGCGGACCCACTGCAACCTCGGGCCGAGCTCCCCCGACCCGGGATGACGCCGCGTGTAGTGCAGGACCTGGCCGTTGTGGATCTTCTCCCTGGGGTCGCCCGACAGCAGCATCTCCCGCCAGCGCTCCTGCGTGAGCCCCTCGAGGATGAAGCGGGCCGCCCACATCACGTCCTCATGGGTGACGAGGATGCAGCGCTGACCGGCGCACTCGCGCCTGAGCCGGTCGAGGACCCGCTCGACCCGCAGGCACACCTCAGCGAGGGACTCGCCGTCAGGGGGACGCCAGTAGCAGGGGTCCTCGCGGCGCGCCGCGAGCTGCGCAGCGAACAGCTCGAAGCGCTCGCTCTCGGGCATGATGAAGTCGGCGTGCCCCCACGACCGCTCCCGCAGCAGGATGTCCTGGGTCCAGCGGGCCTCGGGAAGCCCGAGGTGCGCGGCCGTCTCGCGCGCCCGCAGGTACTCCGAAGTGGCGTAGCGGAAGAAGCCCCGAGCGACGTTGTCGACGATCCAGGCGCCGGCAGCCCGGGCCTGCTGGATGCCGGCGTCGGTCAGGCGCCACTCGCGGTTCCGGCGGCTGCGGAACGCCGGAGTGTAGTGGCGCTCGTCGCCCTTCTTCGACCGCTCCCTCGCCTCATTGCCCTCGCTGCGGCCGTGGCGGACGAGGACGAGGTCAGCGGGCATGGAGGCGGTTCAGCGGCGGACCTGGCCGTCGCCCTCGACGACGTACTTCGTCGTGGTGAGCTCGGCCAGACCCATCGGGCCACGGGCGTGCAGCTTCTGGGTGGAGATGCCGATCTCGGCCCCGAAGCCGAACTCCCCGCCGTCGGTGAAGCGCGTGGAGGCGTTGACCATGACCGCGGCGGCGTCGACCTCGGCGGTGAAGCGCCGGGCGGCCGCGCGGCTCTCGGTGACGATCGCCTCGGTGTGCAGGGTGCCGTGGCGGGCGATGTGGTCGAGCGCCGCGTCGAGGTCGTCGACCACGCGGACCGCCATGCGCAGGTCGAGGTACTCGGTGTCCCAGTCGTCCTCGGTGGCCGGCGCCGCGCCGGCGAGCCGCTGGGCGTCCTCGTCGCCGACGAGGGTGACACCCTCCTCCCGCAGCGCCTGCGCGACCGTCGGGAGGAACGCCGGAGCGACGTCGCGGTGCACGAGCAGCGTCTCGGCGGCGTTGCACACGCTCGGCCGGTGCGCCTTCGCGTTCACGGTGATCGCGCGGGCTTTGTCGAGGTCGGCGGCGGCGTCCACGTAGACGTGGCAGTTGCCGACGCCGGTCTCGATCACGGGGACCTGGGAGTCGCCGACGACCGCGGCGATGAGGCCGGCCCCGCCCCGGGGGATGAGGAGGTCGACGAGCCCCCGCGCGCGGCAGAGCTCCTTCACCGACTCCCGGCTCGTGTCCGCCACGAGGCTGACCGCGTCCGCCGGCAGGCCGCGCGCGGTGAGCGCCCGGCGGAGGATGCCCGCGAGCGCGGTGTTCGAGCGGATGGCGGTGGACGAGCCCCGCAGCACGCAGGCGTTGCCGCTCTTGATCGCGAGACCGGCGGCGTCGACGGTCACGTTCGGGCGACCCTCGTAGACCATCGCGACGACGCCGAGCGGCACGCGGACCTGGGTGACCGTCAGGCCGTTCGGCAGCGTGAAGCCGCGGACGACCTGCCCGACGGGGTCGGTGAGCGCGATGAGGTCACGCAGGGCCTCGGCGATCGCCGTCAGCCGGTCGGCGGTGAGCGTCAGGCGGTCGAGCAGCGCCGGGGCGACGCCGTCGGCCCGTGCGGCGTCCAGGTCGCGGGCGTTGGCTTCGAGCACGGTGTCGTGCGCGGCGTCGAGCGCGGCGGCCATCGCCTCCAGGGCCGCGTTCTTCTCCGCGGTCGAGGCGCGGGCGAGGGCCGGGGCGGCGGCCTTCGCCGCGGCGCACACGTCCAGGACGGCCGACATGGCAGGTAGCCTCCTTCGGCAGGGATGCAGCCGCAATGGTAACCGGGAGTGTCGCAGTGAGTGACTTCGAGGACGCGCTTCGGGCGAGGCTCGAACGCAACGCCGAGCTCGCCCGCGAGCGCGAGGACAACGTCGCGGCCATGGCCCGCTACGAGCAGGACCGGGCCGAGGAGGCACGCCGGGAGGCGCAGCGCCTGAGCGACGCCCGCCGCACCCGCCACGCCGAGCTCGTCGATGCCCTGAGCGCCGCCGCGCAGGGGCTCAAGGCGGCATCCCCGGAGAGCTTCATCGTCCGGCTCGGCTGGACCGAGTCGGGCGAGGAGTTCATCGCCAAGATCTCCACCCGCCTCATGGAGCCCGCGCGGTCGCTGCTCATCGAGCTCGACCGCGACGACGACGAGGTGCTCGCCCGCTGGCACAGCGACCTCGGCAACGCGCTCGAGCTCTGGCGCCTGCTCGACGTCGACACGTCGCTGCTGCACGACCTCGTGCTCCAGGTGGCCGACCAGGAGCTCTGGCAGCAGCAGACCCGCAACCCGCCCCCGTTCCCCGGCGCGCGCAGCTAAGGGAGACGCGCGCCGTTACGCGGGCGGTCGGCGCCAGGCGAACACCGGCGGGCCGTCCCGGCGGCGGTCCGCCCAGACCGCGTGCCCGGCGATGTTGGCGAGCACGAGCGTGCCGGCGAGACCGGCGGGCAGGAGCGGCCTGGACCCCGGCTCGGGAGCGTCGCGGCGCTCGATGGGCCGCACGTCCAGGGCGATCTCCCTGCCCGGGTCGGGAGTCGCGGGCGGTGGCACCGGCGGTGCGGGTTCGGTGTCGTGTCCCGGCGCCGGGGCCCCCTCCGGCTCGGCGACGGGCACGGGCGCGGGCTCGGGGGCGGCCTGCGCCGTGGGCGGG
>DATLGH010000054.1 GCA_035540635.1 Egibacteraceae bacterium
GGTCGACGGTAGCCAAAGACGGTGCACTATCCCCGCAGGCCACGGGGGGGATGCGCGCGCCGCGCCGGGGGTAGATGATGGCGGCACGCGCCCCGCATGCTTCCCCACCAGGGGCGCGGAGGGAGATCGAGATGCCGCGGACACTGTGGAAGGGCTCGCTGTCGTTCGGGCTCGTGACCGTGCCGGTGGCCCTGTACGCAGCCACCGACGACAGGTCCCCGTCGTTCAACCAGCTGCGGGCCAGCGACCACAGCCGCATCGGCTACCAGCGGGTCGCCAAGGCCGACGGCGCCGAGGTCGACTACGACGACATCGTCAAGGGCTACGAGTACGAGCGCGACCGCTACGTGGTCTTCACCAAGGAGGAGCTCGACGCGCTGAAGCCGGCGTCGAGCCGTACGGTCGAGATCATGCAGTTCGTCCCTCGCGAGCAGATCGACCCGCTGTACTTCCAGCGCTCGTACTACCTCGCGCCGGAGCCGTCGGGCGCGAAGGCCTACGGGCTTCTCGCCAAGGCCATGAAGGACCAGGACACCGTCGCCGTGTGCAAGATCACCCTGCGCGACAAGGAGCACCTCGCCACCCTGCGCCTGCGCGACGACGTCTTCGTGCTCGAGACCATGTACTGGCCCGACGAGATCCGCGAGTTCAGCCTCGACGAGGTCGGCATCGACGAGCTGCCCGAACCGCGCAAGCAGGAGGTGCAGATGGCCCAGAGCCTCATCGAGAACCTCACCGAGGACTTCGACCCGACCGCCTACACCGACGAGTACCGCGCGAAGGTCGAGGAGGCGGTGGCGGCCAAGGTCGAGGGGCAGGAGGTCACGGTCGTCGAGGAGCAGGCCGAGCCGACCGGCGTCGTCGACCTCATGGAGGCGCTCAAGCAGTCCGTGGAGGAGTCGAAGAGCCGCAAGAAGAGCAAGGCCTCGTGATCAGCGGGCAGCGCCGGGCCGCCGCCGGGCGGGACTAGGCCATGCCGCTGCTGCTGTTCCTGCTGTTCGTGATCGTCCCGATCATCGAGCTGGCGATCATCATCCAGGTCGGCCAGCGCATCGGCGTCGGGTGGACCCTGGCCGCGCTCATCGGGGTCTCGCTCGTCGGCGCGGCGCTCGTGAAGGCCGAGGGGCTGCGGGCGTGGCGGCGCGTCCGCGAGGCGCTCGCGGAGGCGCGCATGCCGGCCGAGGAGGTCGTCGACGGGGCGCTCGTGCTCCTCGGCGGTGCGCTCATGCTCACCCCCGGCTTCATGACCGACGCGCTCGGGCTCTTCCTCGTCGTCCCCGTGACCCGCGGTGTCATCAACCGGGGGATCCGGGGCCGGGTGCGGTCCCTCTTCGGCCTCTCCCCGCCGCGCCGGCGCCGCAGCCAGCGCCCCGCCGGTGACCCGGTCGTCGACGTCGACGTCGTGCGCGTCGAGCGCGACGACCCCCGCCCCGACGCCGACTGACGAGGGCGGCGACCGGCGGCGCCCGGGCCTGCCGGGGCGCCGGGGGGCGAGGGCCGGCGGCGTCGGGCTGTCGCAGGGCCTCTCTACGCTTCGGACCTATGGGTGACCACCTCGACGTCAGGCAGCTCAACCCCGTGCAGCGCCGCGTGCTCGACGAGCTGCTCGCGGTGCGCCGACCCCGCCCCGTCGGCGACCCGACGGTGGCCAGGCGGTTACGGGCGGACCTCACCGCGCGCACCGCCGGTGCGGCGGCGCTCGTGCCGCCCGGCGACCGGGGGCTGTACCTCAGCAAGGGCCGCCTCGACGCGCTCGGGTGCGACGGGCGCTTCGTCGACCAGCGGGAGGGGGCGTTCCGCTTCTCGCCGGCGGTCGTGCGCGGCACGCTCGCCCACACGGGGATCGAGATCGACACCGCGGGCGGGCGGGTGCGGCCCCCGGCGGACGTGCTCGGTCAGGCGTGGGAGCGCTTCGTCGCCGAGGACCGCGCCGCCGACTACGTCGCCGGTCTGGCGCCGGTCGAGGCCGACGCGCTGCGCGCCGACGCGCTGCGCACCGTCGTGGAGTTCCGCGACCAGTTCCCGCCGTTGCCGTCCTCGTGGCACCCGCGCACCGAGCCGGCGCTGCGCGCGCGTCTGCACGACGGACGTCTGACGCTCCTCGGCCGGCCGGATCTCATGATCGGGCGGCCGACCCTCGACCGGCGGCGCCTGCTCGTCATCGACCTGAAGACCGGTGGCCGCCATCCCGCCCGCCATCGGGCCGATCTTGCGCTCTACGCGCTCCTCGCGACCGTCAAGTACGGCGTCTCGCCCTTCCAGGTCGCGACCTACTACCTCGACGAGGGTGACTGGGACGCCGTCGACGTCGATGACGACCTGCTCGCGAGCGCGGTGGCCGACGTCGCGGTGAAGGCGGAGCGGGCCGCGCGGCTCGCCTACGCCCGCCCGCCCGACCGAGCGCTACGACTCGTCGCCGGGCCGGCGTGCGGTTGGTGCACACGGGCGGCGGCCTGTCCGGCCCGGGCAGCGGCGAATGGGGCAGCCGCCGCGCACGCCGCATGAGCGCGGCCGCGCACCCCGTCGGCGCGCCGCGGGACCGGCGGGTAGAAAGGCCGTGTCCTCCGCGACCGACACAGCGACAAGGAGCAACGCCTCATGGCGACCGCGGCGGCCTCCTTCGATCTCGGCCGCACCCTGATGTGCGGCTGCAGCACGTACGCCTTCGCGAAGGCGTGCTTCCGAGGGGGTCTGTACCCACTGGGGAGGCCGGTGGGCGACGGGCTGGGCGGTTTGCTGTTCCGGCTCTTCGGCGCCTCCGACGAGAAGTCGGCGCAGCACCGCGACCGCATCCTCGAGCTCGTTGCCGGACGTGAGGCCGACATCTTCCTGCGCCTGGCCCCCGAGGTCGTCGAGGAGCTCCTCGCCCACCGCGGTGAGCGCCGCAGGGCGGCGCTGACTCGTGGATCGCTGGAGCGGCAGTGGAGGCGGTCACCCCCCGTGCGGGATGTGGCGGTCGCGTGAGGGAACGCCCGGGGAGGTTCTGACCGGTGCGGTTCTCCTACAGCGACCACCTCGTGTCCCTCGTGGCGGACGCGGGGGCGGCGGCTGCCCGGCTGGCGGCGGCGGATCCCGCCGCCCGCCAGGCCCATGCCGCCGCGGCCCGCCGGGAGTACGCGCGGTTGTCGGCCCGCCTCGACGCGAGCCCGCTGACCGACGCGACCGCCGACAAAGTCGACGAGCGCGAGTCCCGCGGGCTGCCCCCGAGCCCGCAGCAGGCCGGCAGCGTCTCCCCCGCCGCACGGGTGACCGCCGGCTGGGCCCGCACGCTCAAGATCGACGAGGCGGCGACACAGGAGGTGGCGGCGCTCGAGTACGCCAACCTCCTGGCAGCCTTCGACGTGGAGTCCGCGGTGGCCCCCGGCATCTTCGACGACCCGCGCAGGGCCCTTGCCGACCTCCACGCGGTGCTGTGTCGCGGCCTCGTCGATCCCGCGCTCGCCGGGCATGCCCGGCGGACCGAGCTCGCGGTCCACGAGGGCGCGCAGGGGCGCGTCATCTACCATCCCGCGCCGCCCGCGCGCATCGACGCGCTCCTCGACGAGCTCGCCACCTGGCTGACCGGGCCGGGCGGGGCGAAGCCGGCCCTCGTCGTCGCAGGCGTCGTGCACGAGCGCATCCTGCAGTGGCAGCCGTACGAGGCGGCCAACGGGCGGCTCGCGCGGGCGGCGTCGCGGCTCGTGCTGCGCGCCCGCGGCGTCGACCCCGATGGCCTCGCCGTCGCCGAGCGGCTGCCCGCGGCGGACCCGCTCGCGTACCACAGCGAGGTCGCCGCGACCATCCGGCGCCGCGACGACCTCGGACGCTGGCTGGAGCGCGCCGCCGAGGCGGTGGTCGCGGGACTCGCCGCCGCCGCCGATGCGGTCGCTCCACGCCCGGCATGCGCGCTCCCGGCGCGTGCCCTGGCGATCGCCGCCGAGCTCGCGCCGGGAGCCGCGCTGACCGTCGCCGACTACGCCGACCGCGCCGGGGCAAGCCGGGCGAGCGCGCGGGCCGAGTTGCGGGCCCTCGCGGGCGCCGGTTTCATGGAGATGGTGCCGGCAACGGGGGGTTTGCGGTTCCGTCGTGGCGGGCAGGCGACGAGTGAGGGCGACGCGCTGTAGGGTCGCGCCCGTCCCCGGGATGGTTGACGTGGACCGCCCAGCGCGTTTGACTACCTCCTACTCGGGTAGCAGGATACGTGTGCGGGCCAACGTCCGTGATGCCACCCGATTCGTCCAGTTGACAAAGGAGCTCACTCTCATGATGAAGCTGCGCAAGAATCTCGTGATCGGTCTGCTCGCCGGTCTCCTGGCCGTTGCAGGCGTGGCCTGCAACGGTGGAGGCGACGACGCGGGC
Organism: Egibacteraceae bacterium; assembly: GCA_035540635.1. Taxonomy (NCBI): domain Bacteria; kingdom Bacillati; phylum Actinomycetota; class Nitriliruptoria; order Egibacterales; family Egibacteraceae; species Egibacteraceae bacterium. The sequence continues at coordinate 4,339 of DATLGH010000054.1, forward strand.
ACCGGCACCGGCACCGACACCGGCACGGACACGGGCACCGACCCGCTCGAGGGTGACCCGCTGGATTCCTAAAGGCCACACCGCAGCTACGAGGGGCCGCGCCTGTCTTGGGCGCGGTCCTTCGTCATGGTCGGGGCGGATGGCGCTCCGCTCCAGTGCGCTCAGCAGGCGTCGGCGCGCAGCCGGGCGATCATCCGCGCGCGGAGGTCCTCGAGGCGTGCGCTGCGGCGCACGGTCCACGCCCCGGCCAGCACCAGCGGGCGGATGTCGGCCACCGCCGCGCGGCAGCGCTCGCGCAGCGCGTCGATGGGGACGGGGCCGACCTCGCGCCGGCCGTCGCGCATGGCGGGGACGAGCAGCGGCTGGCCGTCGAGGTCGTCGTCGGCCAGCCCGATGACGTCGCCGTGCGGCTGCCGCCACACCTGCTTGCATCCGGGGCTCGTGGTCTTCTCGGGGCTGCCGCTGACCTTGAGCACCGGCTCCCCGTCGACGTCGGCGAGCTTGTAGACGCCACCGAACGCCGGATCGTGGCGGGCGGTCAGGAGCGAGGTGCCGACGCCGTAACCGTCGATGGGCGCGCCTTCCTCCTCGAGAGCGGCGATCCGCGGCGCGTCGAGGTCGCCCGAGGCGAGCACCCGAACCTTGGGGAAACCGGCGTCGTCGAGCATGCGGCGGGCTTCCCGCGCGAGCAGACCGAGGTCGCCGGAGTCCAGCCGCACCCCCGACAGCTCGTGGCCCCGCTCGGCGAGCTCCCCGGCGACGGTGATCGCGTTCGGCAGCCCGACGGCGAGCGTGTCGTAGGTGTCGACGAGCAGCACGCAGGTGTCGGGGAACGCCCGGGCGTAGGCGCGGAAGGCGTCGAGCTCGCGGTCGTAGCTCATCACCCATGAGTGCGCCATGGTCCCCGACAGCGGCGCGGCGAAGCGCTGACCGACCGCGACGTTGCTCGTGGCGGCGCAGCCGCCGATCAGCGCCGCCCGGCCACCGGTGATCGCGCCGTCGGGGCCGTGGGCGCGGCGGGCGCCGAACTCGAGCACGGCCTTGCCGCGGGCGGCGGTGACGATCTGCGCAGCGTTGCTCGCGACGAGCGACGCGTAGCAGATGCGGTTGAGCAGGGCGGTCTCGACGAGCTGCGCCTGCACGAGCGGCGCGGTGACCCGCAAGATCGGCTCCTCGCCGAACACCGGGAGGCCCTCGGGAACCGCCCACACGTCACCGGTGAAGCGCAGAGCTGCGAGAAGGTCGAGGAACGCGCCCCGAAAAAGGCCGAGACCGTCGAGGTAGCGCAGGTCGTCGTCGGTGAAACGAAGGTTCTCGAGGTAGTCGAGCACCGGGTCGAGGCCGGCGGCGACGACGACATCGACGCCGGCGGGCGGCTTGCGGAAGAACAGGTCGAAGGTCGCCGGCTGATCGGCGCGCCCCTCCGCGTGGTAGCCCGCCATCATCGTGAGCTCGTAGAGGTCGGTGAACAACGCGTCGCTTCGCTCCATGCGCCTCAGCCCTCCTCGCGCAGCACCCGCAGGAGCTCGTCGCCGTAGCGGCGCACCTTGGCCGGTCCGAGGCCGTGCACCCCGAGCAGCTCCTCCGGCGAGGTCGGGCGGCGGCTGACGAGCGCGTCGAGCGTGCGGTCGCCGAAGACCACGAACGCCGGCTGGCCGTCCTGCTGCGCGCGCTGCCGCCGCCACTCGCGCAGGGCTGCCGCGAGCGGGTCGCCGTCCCTCGGTGCACCCCGCGGGGTGCCCGCCGAGCGCGCGCCCGGCGCGGCGGCGGACCGCTGCGGGGCCCCGGGGCCGAGGCCGTAGAGGAACCGCGACGGGCGCCGGGGCATCGGCTTGCCGGCGTAGCCGGGGCGCGACCGTGCCCACGACAGCCACAGGTGGCGGCGCGCCCGCGTGACGCCGACGTAGAGCAGCCGGCGCTCCTCGGTGATCTCCCCGTCGTTGCGGGCGTGGGAGATCGGCACCATCCCCTCCTCGAGGGCGACGAGGAAGACCGCGTCGAACTCCAGGCCCTTCGCCTTGTGCAGGGTGAGCAGCGTGACGGCACCGTCCTGGGTCGGCGCCTCGAAGCCGCGTTCGGCGCGGGCCTCGAGGTCGGCCACCACCTCGTCGTAGGTCACGTCCGGGCGTGCCTGGACGGCGAGCGTGGCGATCTCCAGCAGTGCCGACAGGTTGCGCCAGCGCTCCCGCGCGGCCTCGCCGGGGGGCTCCTGGCGGGGGTTGAAGGCCAGGCGGTTGCGCAGGACCCGCTCCACCGCGCGGTCGGCGCGGGGCGGGCCGGTGGGTTCGGCGCCCGCCGGCGGGGGCGCATCCCGCGGGGGGGCGTCGCCGGTCTCGGCGCGGAGCACCCGCAGGGCCTGGCGGATCTCGTCGCGGGCGAAGAAGCCCGCCTCGCCGCGGACCACGCAGGGGACGCAGGCGTCGCGCAGCGCTCCCTCGAACGCCTCCGACTGGCTGTTGACCCGGTAGCAGACGGCGATCTCGCCCGGTGGGGTGCCGGCGTCGACGAGCCGGACGACGGCGTCGACGACGCCGCGCACCTCGCCCTCGGCGTCGGCGAACTCGGTGAACGTCGGCGACGGGCCGGGCGGCAGGCGGGTCACGAGCGGCTCGCGCCGCCCGCTGCGCTTGCGCGGCAGCAGCCCGTTGGCCAGCGCGAGCACCTCGGGAGTCGACCGGTAGCTCTCGGTGAGGGTGACGACCCGGGCGTCGGGGAAGTGCGTGCGGAACCGCGTGAGGTAGGCCGAGGAGGCGCCGGTGAAGCTGTAGATGGTCTGGTCGTCGTCACCGACGACGCAGAGGTCGTCGGAGTCCCCGAGCCAGGCCCGCAGCAGTGCCCACTGCGCGGGGTTGACGTCCTGGAACTCGTCGACGGTCACGTAGCGGTAGCGCCCGCGGACCTCGGCGGCCACCTCCGTGTGCTCGGTGAGCAGGGCGGTGGCGAGCAGTAGCATGTCCTCGTAGTCGATGAGGTTGCGCCGCGTCTTTACCGCCTCGTAGGCGGCGTAGACCTCCGCCATCGCCTCCGCGGGCAGCGGGCCGTCGCGGTCGGCCGCGTGTTCGGCGTAGGCGTCAGGTCCGATGCGCCGGGCCTTCGCCCACTCGATCTCCGCGGCGAGGTCGCGGGCCTCGACCCGCAGCCGGCGGGCGTCGGGCACGAGCAGGCGCACCTTGTGCGGCAGCACCTCAGGCAGCGGCGCAGCGGCGAACCGGGGCCAGAAGTAGCGCAGCTGCGCCCAGGCGGCGGCGTGGAAGGTCGCCGCGCGCACGGGGGCGGGCATGCCGAGGGCGCGCAGCCGCTCGCGCAGCTCGGTGGCCGCACGGTCGGTGAACGTGACCGCGAGGATCTCGTGCGGGCGGGCGACCCCGCTGGCGACCTGATGGGCGATGCGGTGGGTGATGGTGCGGGTCTTGCCCGACCCCGCCCCGGCGAGGATGCACACGGGTCCGCGGACCGCCTCGGCGGCCTCGCGCTGCGCGGGGTTCAAGCCGTCGAGCAGGGGGTCGGTCACCGGTGGGTCCTACCGCTGCGGGAGGGTGGTCGCCGTCATGGCCGCCGAGCGTAGCGAAACGCTGCGACACCACCGGGGCGCGGTCGAGGACCGACCACAGCGTCGCGATGTCGAGCGGCCTGACCCGGCGGGCGACGCCAACCTACTCCGGGGCGTGGCCCTCCCGGCCCGCGAGCAGTTGCCGCAGCGCCTCGGGTTTGGCCACCGGCCGTGCGCAGGCGAAGTTGCGGCACACGTAGGCCGCCGCCCGCCCGTCGAGCCGCGCCCGCCCGTGCAGCAGCGGCACGGCATGGGTGTCGCCGTCGCTGTCCCCGACGGCCAGGACGCTGCCCGGGCGCCAGCCCTCCCGGTAGACGCCGACGAGCGCGCGGGTGTCCTCGGCGGTCGGCGTCCCGACGATCGCCACCTCCTCGGGACCCGCTGCCAGGCGCTCGGCTGCCCGCAGCAGCTCGCCGAACCCGGTGGGCGCCTGGCGGGCACGGGGCCCGAGGGCGGCGAGGATCCGCTCCGCCCGGTCGGCGTGCTCGCTGTTGCCGGTGAACGCCGCGAGACGCAGGTGGACGTCGGCCATGACGCTCGAGCCCGCCGGCGTCGCGTTGTCCCACAGGTCCTTGGGTCGCGCCGGCAGCTCACCGGTGTCCTCGGAGGTCGAGAAGTACGTGCCCGTGTCGCCGTCGGCGAAGCGCGCGTCCGCGTCGGCCGCCAGCCGCCGCGCCCAGTTGAACCAGTCGGGGTCGGGGTCGGCCTCGTAGAGGACGAGCAGCGCCTGGGCGAGGTAGGCGACGTCTTCCAGGAAGGCCGGCACGCTCGCCCCGTGCCCCTCCTTCCAGGTGTGGTGGAGCGGGGCGCCGCGGAGGAGCTCTCCGCGCAGGAAGGCCGCGCACGAACGGGCCGCGTCGACGTAGTCGCCACGGTCAAGGACGGCGCCCGCCTCGGCGAGGGCGCCGAGCGCCAGCGCGTTCCAGCTCGTGAGGACCTTGTCGTCGAGGCCCGGGTGCACGCGGGTCTCCCGCCGGTCGTAGAGAGCCTGGCGGACCTTGGCGAGCCGTCCGGCGAACGCCTCGTCGCGCTCGTCGCGGGGGCGCGGCTCGTGGAGGATGGTGTGCCGGCCGAACTCGGGGTGGTGGGGGTCGGAGAAGTTGCCCTCCTCGGTGACGCCGAAGAACGCGGCCCACTCCTCGGGGTCCTCACCGGTGGCCGCGACGACCTCGGTGAACTCAGCCTTCGACCAGACGAAGAACTTGCCCTCGATGCCCTCCGAGTCCGCGTCCGTCGCCGAGGAGAACCCGCCGGCCTCCTGGCGCATCTCGCGCAGGAGGTAGTCGGCCGTCTCCGTGGCCACACGGCGGAACCGGGGCTCGCCGGTGACCTGCCAGGCGTGCGTGTAGGCGCGGAGCAGCAGCGCGTTGTCGTAGAGCATCTTCTCGAAGTGCGGCACGAGCCAGACCTCGTCGACGGAGTAGCGGGCGAACCCTCCGGCGACGTGGTCGTAGATGCCGCCGCGCGACATCCGCTCGAGGCTGTGGGTGGCCGCCCGCAGCACCCCGTCCGCGCGCGGGTCGCCGAGCCGCCGCAGGCGGAGGAAGTGGGCGAGCAGGAAGTCGATGGTCATCGCCTGGGGGAACTTCGGCGCGCGACCGAAGCCCCCGTGCTGGGTGTCCCACGCCTGGACGCAGCGGACCGCGGCCTCCTCCGGCAGCTGCGGGTCGACCGCGCCGTCGGCGGCGTCCACCTGCTGGGCGCTGCGGATATGCGCGGTGATCCGCCGTCCCGACTCGACTACCTGGTCGCGCTGGCCGGTCCATGCGTCGCTCACCGCGTCGAGCACGCGCAGGAAGCCGGGCATCCCCTGACGGTTCTCGCGCGGCCAGTAGGTGCCGCCGAAGAAGGGCGCCCCGTCAGGGGTGAGGAACACGCTCATCGGCCAGCCGCCGTGGCCGGTCATCGCCTGCACCGCTTCCATGTAGACGCTGTCGACGTCGGGGCGCTCCTCCCGGTCGACCTTGACCGGGACGAACCGGTCGTTGAGCACGGCGGCGACCTCGTCGTCCTCGAAGGACTCGTGCGCCATGACGTGGCACCAGTGGCAGCTGGAGTACCCGACGGAGAGGAAGACGGGGACGTCTCGACGCCGTGCTTCCTCGAACGCCTCGTCGCCCCACTCGTACCAGTCGACTGGGTTGTCGGCGTGCTGCCGCAGGTACGGCGACGATGCGTTCGCCAGCTTGTTTGCCACTGTGGAACACCCCCTTCCGCGCCTGTCGTTGAGGACGACCTTTCCAGGAGTGCGCCCCGGCAACCCTCCTGGCGGGCGCCCGGCCCGACCCGGGTCGGATCGTGGGTCATGTGTGCCACACGAGTCCTGTGCCGCTGGCTTGTGGTCTTCCGTCAGCGGCGGCGCAGTCTGCGCCCCAGGGCCGCCAGGCCTCGTACAGCGGGCCGATCGTGTCGATGACAAGCGTCGGGCACGCGGATGCGCGTGAGCACGTCGAGCATCCGGCCGGGTGGCCGATGCACGCGCGAGCGCTCGGCGACCGCCGCCCTCGCTCAGTGACGCGTACCAGGCGCCGGCCCCGCCGGCCCGGTGGGGTCTAAGCGAGCCGTGACCGCAGACACCGCCCTGCGACTCGCCCGCTACTTCGACACGACGGCGCGCTTCTGGCTCAACCTGCAGACCCAGTACGACCTCGACACCGAAGCCGACCGCCTCGGCGACCGCTTGGACCACGAAGTCATCACCCACGCCAGCTGACCATAGTCGAAGGGGAGGGGCTGGACACGAAACGGACCCGGCCACGGTGGCCAACGCCGAAGCCGGAAGGGAAAGCGACTGGCTGGTGCACTACCCACCTACAGCCGAGCAAGGCCCGCACCGACCCAGTGCCTTACCCGACTCCCGCAACTTGGCCGGGGGCACCAACAAGCATCCGGGAGCCACCGACCTGGGGGGGTCGGGCCTATGGCATGCTCTGCGGACTGGGGAGGGGAAGTCTTGAGCACGCCGTCACCGGTCAAGACGATGCGGTTGCGCTACGACGGGACCTGCGCGGGCTGTGGCGGGACGGTGAGCGCGGGAGAGACCGCGCACTATCTGCGCGCCGTCAAGACCGTGCGATGCCTGTCGTGCGGGCCGGAGGCCGAGGCGGCCGCTCAGGCGGGCGCGGCGCCGCAGCCCGTGGAGACGCCGCTGCCGGGTCATTCGCCGTCGACGGAGGATGCCACCGTTGAACTCGTCCAGGGCGAACTGCCGCGAAGCGGCGCCTGTGACGATTGCGGCCGCCGGCTGCGCCGCGGCAGCGATGCGCTGTTCGCCCCCACCGGCAGGGCGATGTTGTGCCTGGAGTGCGTGACCCTGGACACGGTGCACAGCCTCGGTGTCGCCGGTGGCGGCGCCCGTCGAGAGCACGACACGCGCCGCCAACGCCACCACACCCGCGTGCGCACCGCTCATCCTCGTCTGGGCGGGCTGATCTTGGCGTTGCGCGACGATCCGGCCCATGTGCGCGCCTGGCAGACCGGCGCGGTCGGCGAGGAGGACTTCGGCCGGTGCCTGTCGGGCATCGCCGGGGACCACCTCAAGGTGCTGCACGACCGCAAACTGCCGCGGTCGGCGGCCAACATCGACCACCTGGCCGTCACCGGCCAGGGCGTATGGGTCCTGGACGCCAAGCGCTACAAGGGCGGCCGGGTCGAAACGCGCGGGCAGGGCGTGTTCTCCCGCCGCTCTCCTGACCTGTTCGTGGGTGGGCGCAACCAGATGAAGTTTGTCGAAGGCGTCCACCGGCAAGTCGAGGTCGTCCGACAGGTGCTTGCACCCTTCGCCGCCGAGCACGGCCTTGCTGAGCTGCCCGTGCGGGGCGCGCTGGTGTTCATCAACGCCGAATTCGGGCTGTTCCCCTCACCGTTCGCGGTCGACGGTGTGTGGGTCGGCTGGGGCAAGGCCATCCGCAAGCGTCTGGCGAGTCAGGGCTCCGGCGCCCTGCCCGTCGCCGACATCGCCAAGCTGCTAGCCCGCCACCTGCGAGCAGGATGACCAGTGCCGCCCGGTCACCCCAGTCTCCACCGGAGTACCGGAGATATTGGAACCCTTGCATGGCCCTCGCCAAGGAGCCGTTCGGCTCCTGACTGAAGGGCGCGGAAGTGTCACGCTAGGTGAAGGGCCGGCGCGAGCGCGAGCGCCGTCCTACGGCGGTTGGGCCGTGGCGGTTTAACGGGGGTTCTTCCGCAGTACGCCACTCGGGCCGGGGCCGCATTCCCCGTCCCCACCGCCTCCGACGTCCCGGGGGGTGCTTGGTGTGTTGAGCCAACACGAGGACGAGGACTGCTCTTCAGGTTCCTTTAGTTTAGGCAGCTGCGCCGAGGAGTTTCGCCACGTTGTTCGGGTCGAAGAACGCGGGTGGGGAAAGCGTGCCGGCGATGACGCTCAAGAATGCGTCCATGGCGTCTTGCTTGCCCTGGATGGCGCCCAGGAGCTGCTGCAGCTCCGGGGGAGGCGGCTCGAGGGTGGCCAACTGCGTGGTGAGCTCGTAGTTCGGCAGGGCGTACAGGTCGCGGCGCTGCTGATACTCGCCCATCGCCTCCTCGAACGACCGGCGGCCCTGGAAGACGTCGTCGAGCGCCGTCACGCACTGCTCGGCGCCACAGAATGCGTCGGTGATGCCCTGGGCGGTCACGGGGTCCTTGGTGTAGCCGGCGTCACCGACCAGCACCCAGCCGGGACCGAAGGGCTTGCGAAAGAAGTTCGGGACGCCGCCGGCGATGATCCGCTCCTCGCGGGTGGCGGCGCGGACCCTTCTGGCGAACTCGGGCGCGCGGTTGAGCGCAGCCTGGTAGCTGGATTCGACGTCGCGGCGGAAGTCCCCTACCTGGGCGTGCGGGCAGCCGACCAGCACGAGGGTGAGGTCGTCGTTGGTCGGGATGGCCGCGAGGGCACGGTCGCCGCGGATGATGGTGACCAGTCCGTCCACGGGCAGTCCGCTCCAGTAGGTGTAGAAGGCGAGTTGCAGGACGGGCTTCTGGTGGTACCGCTGGACTCCCACGGAGCGGGCGACCACCGACCCTCTGCCGTCGGCTCCGATGACGACGCGCGCGCGTTCGGTCAGGGGACGGCCGTCGCGGCCGTGGCCGCGGATGCCGACGACGGCGCCGTCCTCGACGAGCGTGTCCTCGATCGTGAACCCTTCGCGGACGTCTGCTCCAGCCTGCGCGGCGGCGTCGAGCAGGATCTTGTCCAGCACCGTTCGGCGGGGCGCGTAGGCGGTCGAGATCCCATCGCAAGGGTGCTGGGTGCCAGTGATGACCACCGGGCCGAAGTCGAATGTGTAGCGCTCCAGCGGCGGGCAGCCGGTGGTCCGCACCGCGTCGAGCAGCCCCCACCGCTGCAGGGCGGCGACTCCGGGAGCGTGGATGACGAGCGTGGAGACGGTGTCGCTGGGGAAGGTCGCGCGGTCCACCACCAGGACGTGGTAGCCGTGTTGTGCCAGCAGCATCGCCGTGGGGGAACCGGCGCATCGTGCACCCACCACGATGGCGTCGTAGTCACTGTTCATCTGGGGACCTCCTTCCCCTGTCAGGCGTGGGCGACGACGACGCGGAAGACGTTGTCGAGGCGCACCGAGCCGTCGGGTCCCGTGCACGCCTCGAAGACGGCGGTGAGGGCGTCGCGGACGCGGTCGATGCCGGAGTGGTTGATCGCCGCGCGGGCCGGGCCCGGCGACAGGTTGGCGCGCACGGCCGTGCCCACGTCAGGCCACGTGAACGGGGTCGGCACCTCCAGCGCCCGCTCGACGGTGAGGGTGGCGGACTCGACGAGCGCCTCGAGCGCGCCGGGCGCGGCGAGCGCGAAGGGGCCACCCGCACCCGGCGGCGGGGGCGGCAGCAGCCCGCCGATGGCCGCGATGATCGCCCGCGCCTGGCAGCGCTCGGGGTCGCCCCAGGTCGCGACGGCGACTGGGGCTCTCGGAAACGCCACCCGTTTGACCTCGCGCAAAGCCTGAACCGGATCGGTGGCGTACTGCACGGAGTTGAACGCCGTGACGGCGTCGAAGGAACCGCTCGCATACGGCAGCTCCTCGACGTCGCCCTGCCGGAGGTCGGCGTCGGGGAGCCGCGAGCGCGCCACGGCGAGCAGCTGCTCGGATGCGTCGAGCCCGGTGACGGCCGCGCCGCGCTTGTGCGCGAGCTGGAGCGCCAGCCCGGCTCCGCAGCCGACGTCGAGCAGCCGGGTCGCGGTGGTCACGCCGATTCCATCGAACGCGGCCTCGTAGATGGGGGTTGCGGTGGGTTCGAGGAGCTCGGCGAATTCCTCGGCGGCCGCGCCCCACAGCGGCCCCTGCGCGTGCGCTGACCCCATGGTCGCCTCCCTGGGTCGGTGGTGAGGCGATCGTGCGCCGAGCAGGCGCTGGCGCGCTTCGGTGGGATCACGTAATTGGGCCGCAGACGCAGGCTACGTAGCGGCGGTGACGCGGGCCAGCTGCGTGCGGGTCTTGGTCTCGGTCTTGCGCAGCAGGGACTCGACGTGCTTCTCGACCGTGCGGACCGACAGGTACAGCTGGTCGGCGATCTCACGGTTGGAGCACCCTTCGATGACGAGCGCCAGCACGTCGGCCTCGCGGCGGGTGACGCCCAGGCGGTTCCACGCCGGCGGCATCGTCGCCGGGTACCTGCGCCGCAGGGCACGGCACGCGTCCGCGGGTGGCTTGTAGCCGTGCCGTCGGAACCAGCCCTCCGCGTCGGTCAGCCACCCGTCGGGGATGGTCCAGCCGTCGGCGGCCGCCGCCTCGGCGGCGAGCCGCCGCGCGACGCACCGCCACAGCGGGACGTTGGCGAGTTGCTGGTCCGCTTCGAAGGCCAGGGCCGCGGCCCGGTCGTGTTCGCTCCAGCCGGCGATGACCGCTTGCGCCATGGTGAGGCACCCGCGTCCGGCCCGGCTCACCGCCACGCCAGCCTGTTCCATTTCCGCCACCGCCGCCGTCGCCTCTGGCCGGTGATGAACGGCCAGCAGCAGCGGCCACGCCGCCCGGAAAGCCGCCGGCGGCGCCGTCTCCGAGCCGCGCAGCAGCGTGGTGCAGCGCTCGGCCGCGGCCAGTGCCTGCCCGGTGTCGTTCGCGAGCAGTGCAGCGACCAGGTCGCAGGCGCCGACGAGCAGGCCGTCGATGTCGCGGTTGCCCGGTGCGGCGGCGCGGGCCGCGGCGGCGGCCGTCTCGCGCTGCTCGGGGTCTCCGATGAGCGCCGCCGCCCCGGCCACGTGCTCCCAGCCGTAGGCGACGACGAGGTCGAGCCCGAGCTCGGTGCCCCGTCGCACTGCCTCGAGCCCGTGTCGTCGCTCGCCGTCCAGGTCGTGGAGTGCGTCGTAGCCGGCGGCTAGCTCGATGTCGAGGATCGCGGCGGTGGCCATCGCACCGAGGGATTCGGCCAGCGCTTGCGCTTCGGCCAGCACGCGCACGTCGGAACGGTCGAGCAGCCCAATCGTGCCGATCTCGTGCAAGGCTTGCAATCGCCGCAGCGCCAGGCCGTGGGCCTCCGCAGCGGCCAGCGCCTCACGGAACCAGGCTTCGGCGCGCTGGAGCGACGAGCGGCGCGCGCACCGCCCCAACAGCTGCAGCGCCCCGCATTCGACCTCGGGCAGCGTGGCTCGGCGCGCCAGGTCGAGCGCGGCTCGGGCCTGCTCCTCCGCACGTGCGCCGTCGCCGACGCCGATGGCCAGTTCGCCCTCGCGCAGGGCGAACTCGGCCTGCAGCGCTGGCGAACCACCGTTCGCGAGGAGCGGCCGCGCCGCAGCCAGCTGCTCGGTGGCCCCCTCCCAGCGGGCAGCGGTGGTCGCCGCGCCGGCAAGGCGCAGGTGGACGGCGGCCGCTCGTGCCGCCGGCAACCGGGCGACGAGGTCCTGCCCGATCACGACGGCGTCGTCGAACCGGCCGGCCAGCGCCAGCGCGTCGACCAGCCGTTCGCGCGCGAGGTCCCGGGCCTCCCCGGCCGGCAGCAGCTTGGCTGCCCGGTCGAGGCCGACGACCGCGGTCTGCAGCGCTCCGCGCTCCAGCGCGTCCTCGCCGGACGCCAGGTACAACCGGCCGGCCCGCTCGGTGTGCCCCGCACGCTCGGCCAGGCGGGCAGCGACATCCCGGTGTTCCCCACCTTGCTGTCCGCCCGCGGCGTCCAGGGCCGCGAGGACTGCGGACGCCGCCGACGCGCGGCGTGGGGGGACGGCGGAATGGAAGACCGCCTCGGCGGTGAGCGCGTGGCGGAACCGGAACCCGTCACCGTCCACGGCCACGAGCTGAGCCGCCACGCCGCGCTCGAGCGCCTCGACAACCTCGGCCTCGGGCAGCCCGGTGGCCGCGCCCAGCAGGCGCCAGTCGAAATTGCGACCGAACGCGGCCGCCGTCACCAGCAGCCGGCGGTCGGCCTCAGGCAGCAGGAGCAGGCGTGCCTGCACGGCATCGGCGAACGATGGGGGCAAGCCGGATGTGACGAGCATCTCCTCCACGAGAAACGGTACGCCGTCGGCGAGCCCGACGACCCGGTCCACCTCGCCTGCGCCGACACCGCCGGTGCAGCCGTAGACCATCGCCGCGACCTGGGCATCGTTGAGACGGCCGAGCTCCACCACCGGAGCCGTCCGCCTCGCCGCCACTCGCCGCACGAGGTCGCGCGCCGGGCTGTGCTCGTCGGAGCGCACGGTGGACACGCACAGCACCGGAGCCCGCCCGAGATGGTCACTGAGATGCTCCACGACCGCGATCGTCTCGGGGTCCGCCCAGTGGAGATCTTCGAGCACGAGCAGTCCGCCCCGGGGTTGGGCCACGGACCGCAGCAGACGCAGCACCGCCTCACCCCGAACCGGCGCGCTTGCCTCGACAGGCGCACCCGCTGATCCCACGGTCGGCACGACAGCGGCCAGCACCGGCAACCACATCTCAAGGTCGCCCCCAGCCGATACCGCTTCGGGAACGACCGCGGCCAACGCTTCGGTCAGCGGCCGAAAGGCCGTTGCGCTGGACCCCGGCACGGCACGCCCGCGCAGCACCAGCACGCCTCGGGACGTCGCCATCGACACGATCTCGTGCACCAACCGCGACTTGCCGATGCCCGCCTCACCAACCACAAACACCAAACCACCACGCCCGGCGCACGCCGACTCGAGGGCCGCCGCCAAGGCATCAACCTCCGCGGCCCGCCCCACCAGAACCGGGCATGGGACGACGGGAAGCATGCCCCCATTCTGTCCCGCGGTCGGATCGTCCGTTACCTGCATCCAACTACCCCGCCCAAGGCTCCGGCCCCTCGGACCGCGGAGCGCTGTTGGTACGCGTCCCGGCTGCGTGCGTCAGCCTCTCGGGAGCGGGACGCGTGCCTGGTCCGACGGCTTGTGTGCCTGGTAGTCCCTGCGGCTTCTCGGGTCGAGAGTAGTTACGGCTCGATCGCCGTGCTTACCGGGCGAGGGGTCGTGATTGGGTCGGCGTGGCGGTGCACGATCTTCCACGTGCCGTCCTCAGGTCGGAAGATCATAGTGACCCGCAGCGATATGGCGACCTTGTCGCCGCTGCCGGCCAGTCGCCCCTCATGCCGCTCCACCTGGACGACGTAGGCGAGATCGGGGGTGGCGTATCGCGACACTTCCTCGAATCGGCTCGACACCTCTTCGAAGCGGACAGGGCCGCCCTCCTGGAAGTTCGCGCCTGCTTCGAGGGCCGCCTTCCTCACTTCGACCGGTCCCCGGCGAGGCGGTCCCAATGGATTGTTGAGCGTTACGTCGTCATCGTCGCGCTCGGAGAAGAAGCTCGCGGCGGGTTCCGGGTTGCCTCGACGGGTCGAAGCGCTCGACCCCCACACCGGCTACCCCTGGCAGGATCGTCGCCGTACTCCGCCCGCACATCACCAGCTCACCGGCGCGGCGTCGGGGCCGGTCGATCAGGAAGCTGCTGGCCGGCTGGGGGACCCGTATCCCGAAATGCTGGCCGAGCGCTCCGCGCAGCTGGTCGTAAGCTGCCTGGAGGTGCTGCAACGCCGCTGCGCTCTCCTCGTCGGTGAGCTGGAGGACATCGGGAATGCTGTCTTCCGGTGGGTCCAGCGGCACTTCCACACCGACCTCGACGTAGCCCGCACCCCCCAGCACGCGACCGAGCGAGGCGACAGCGCCCAGCTCCAGCACCGGCGGGTCCAGGATCCCAAGCACACCACCGGCGGCAACGGTCAGCTCCCAGCGGGGACCAAGAGACTCCGGCGCAGGCGGATCCCACACTCTCCTGACGCCCGCGGGCTCGCCGGCCATCACGTCGGGCAGCCTCGGGATAGGGACGCGTCCGGGGCCAGTCCTGGAAGAACGCAGCGTCCAGCGGCACGGCATCCGGCAGCAGCGGCCGTTCGTCGGGCGACCCTGCGCTGGCAGCAACCCGTCGCTCTACCTGCGCTCGGGCGGCGGTGTAGCGCTCACCGGTGGCGGCCATGCGAGCGCGGACCACCCGCTTGAGTCCTTGTCTTTGGGCATCGGTCCTCATCCCCGGCCGCGCCCGAGCCAGCCCCGGAACAGACTCGGCACAACCTGAGAAACCGATGTGTGACCCGGGAGTACGCCCCCTTCGCTCAGAGCCCACAACCGGGATCCGGACTGCCGAACTGGGCGTCAGGCCGCGCCCACCGCCAAATCGTCGACTACGCATCGGTTCTCGTCAAGGACGACAGAGACGTGGGCCGGCCCCGACGGGCGGCTCGTCTGGGGGACCCTGAAAGCCGCGTGGCGAAGTGGGCGCTACCACGCAACCAGCGAGCTCGACCGACGCGACGGTACCTGCGATTCCGGGCGTTCCCGGGGGCGCGTCATACTGGAATGGAACACTCCGGATTCGTCCATCTGATGGACTGCGAAATGACCGGCCGAGGCAGGTGGACCCTTGCCTTCGGCCTGTCTGGGGCCACAAACGCGCTCCTCGTCGTCTTCCTGGTCACGGTCGTCATGCCGTTACGCACAGGGCTATGGCGAGATGTAGTCGGCGTTCCGGACGCCCCCGGACCCCCGGACGCTGCCGGCGGCATGCTCGAAATCGCCGGGCGACGACGGTGGTCCCCGCGACGATGGTCCTCCACGCGCAAACCGTCGGAGGTCCCGGCTATCGCACGGCCGGTACTGCGGCCCAACCACCCTCGCGTCACGCCACGAGTGCGGTACAAGCCGGGTAGGGCGGAGGTCGACGGCGGCGGGACACGTCACGCTCCGTAGCTGCCGCGCCCTCCCGTCCTCGCTCGACTGCGTGGAGGCAACCGTAGAGTTCCGCCGCTCTCGGAGGCCGGCGTGGGGCTTTGAATGCATCCCACCCTCGGGGGCTGGGACCTGAGGCCTCAGCCGGCGGGGTACCGGGGATACCTACGCGCTGCCACGGGCGGGTGGTTGATGAAGGGCCGCTTACTGCCTCATTCTTCAACCACCCGCCCGTGGGCGGTGGAAAACCCGGCGGCGGTGGATGCGCGCCAGCTGCGGGACCTCGTGAAGCGGGAACACTGGGCAGATGCGTGTCCTTCTGCGTCTCTGGCGTCGCGGGTCCAAGCGGTGCCGGCAACAGCTCGGCAACGGCGAGTGCTTCGCCGCGCCCAGATCGAAGGGGGGCAAGGCCGCCGTTCTCGCGTTGCACGTCGCGCCAGGGATTGTCGCGGCGCTTCTGTTGCGCCACGCCCGAATGCCGTTGATGCGCCTGCTTGGGCTGAGCAGCTCGACGGTGCAGATCGTTGTCATCATGACCGGCGCGATCATGCTCGCTGCCCTGACTGGTGGGACGTTTCTTCTCGCCCGGCACTGGGATGGGTTGCGGGTGCGGGCGGCGATGCGCTGCCTCGGTCTGACGAGCTTCGATCCCGTCGCGCTGGTCATGGCAGTGGCGGCCTGGGGCGTGCTCGTGGTGTTTCCCTTCGACGGGATACGCGAGCTCATCGCGGTTGGGGTGGGTAAGGTCCCCTGGCTCGCCCTTCCGCCTTGGCACTTCCAGGCCTACGCCGCGTTTGAGCAGATCCCACGACCCGCCGCCGCCTTTGCGCTGGTCGCGAACATCATGGGCGAGGAGCTGTGGTTTCGCGGTTATCTGCAGAACAAGCTGTCGTTTCTCGGTTCGTCGACGTGGGTGTGGGCCGGGCTGTTGTTCACTGCCTACCACGTCTTCCAGGCGCCGATCAGTTATCCGAACTTCGCCGGCGCTCTGGCACTATCCGGGCTGTACGCGCTGCGCAGGGACTTGTGGGCGTGTGTGCTCCTGCACACCCTCCTGCAAGCGCCGGTGTGAGGTCAGCCGGTGTGGGCGACGGTCCCCGTGACGAGCGACGGTCATTTCACCTGGGCGCTGCCGCCCGGGTGGAATCGCCATCAGCGGCCTCCTAGACACCGCGGAACGCCTGTTCCTTGACCGGGGCTACGGGGGCACCACGGTCGCTGCGGTCGCCGGCGAGTCCGGCGTGTCGGTCGAGAGCATCTACAAGGCCTTCGGCGGCAAGTCCGGCCTCGAACATCCCCGTGAAGTTGTGAGCGAGTCGATCGTCAGCGGCCCGCACGAAACCACGGCTACGCGAGGTCGACCAGCGTGTCCGCAACCCGGATAGCGGTCGGCGGCCGAACGCGGCCCAATGTCACTCCGAGCCCTCGTCGAGCGCGACCATGCCGGGTTGGCATGAGGTGCGCGTCGCACGGCCGGTACTGCGGCCCAACCACCCTCATGCAGTCACGAGTGCGGTACAAGCCCGCCCCGGAAGGCCCGCAGTCGCCTCAGCCGCGTACTCGCCGGCCACCGCGTCGGCATCGATCCCCGTCGCCCAGCGTGACGACGAACTGGCCTGGCACAGGCTGGCTGGCGCGTGGGGCCGCCGTCACGGACGGTGCGGGGCCGACCAGCATGGCCGCGACCTGCAGGCCCGCGGACGTGGCAACCCGGCGCGCCGGTACGGTGCGAGTCATAGCACCTGCGTCCCTCCGTCCGTCGATCCCGTCGAGCTCACCGCCTCGTTACGCAGTCCTGGTTGCCGGTGCCGGTGTTGCGACGCCAGGTGTTCTGGTCGCAGCCGGGGTTGCCGTCCCAGAAGTCGAACATCCCGTTGCCGCTGCCGGTGTTGCGGACGAGGTCATTGAGCACGCCCCGCGGGTTGCCGGTGGGTCCGTGGACCGGCAACGTCCCGAGGGGGAAGCCGGTGCGCCGGCCCACGCTGATCCCGGCGGCGCGGTTGTCGACCACCTGGTTGTGGTGGATGGCGTTGCGGCTGCCGAACACGCGGATGCCGTCGCCGGGCACCTGCCCCCAGAAGCCGTTGTTCTCGACCAGGTTGCGCATGACGGCGTTGCGGTCGGTGTCGGCGAACAGTGACAGCCCGTCCAGGCCGTTGCCGCGGATCACGTTGGACATGACCGCGTTGTCGGGCCCCACGCCGGGCTCCAGGCGCACGCCGATGTTGTCGCAGAACCGCGCTCCGGTGACCCGGTTCACCCGGCAGAACCGGTTATCCTCCACCACGTTGTGCATCACCGCGTTGCGTGCCGCCGGCGCGGCGGTGAACGACGGGTGGTCCGAGTCCGGACGGGCGTACAGGCCGATGCCGGCGAACGGCCCGTTGTTGACCGTGACGTTGTGGGCGATGCGGTTGTCGCTGGAGCCGAGCACCGCGATGCCGTCGCCGTAAAGCGTCCCGGGTGCGGGCGGGTGCCCCTCGGACTGGCCGATGTTGTCGCGGGCGACGATGCCGGTGACGTGGTGGTTGCCCCCGCCCTGGATAACCACGCCGCCGTCGAAGTCGCGCACGGTGCCGTTCATCACCTTCACGCCGATGACGTCGAGCACGTGGATGCCGGCGCCGTCACCGACGTCCTCGGTGCCGAAGATCGTGTAGCCGTTGAGGTCGAGCGTGACGTCGTCGGCGGTGACGATCAGCCCGTAGTTCTCACACGGCCCGATGTCGTGCCGCAGCGTGGTGTCCTGCGTGATCTGGCTCCCGCAGCCGATCTCCTGAGCCGCCGCCGGTGCGAGCAGGACCGTGGCGAGCAGCGTCGCCACGACCAGCAGCAGCATCCCCGGCCTGATGCCTTGAACATGTGACATGGTGCGCCCCTGCCGCGTCCCGCCGGTTCCCCCGTGACCACCTCCAGTGAACGCCGCGCCGGCGGCGGAGTCAATAGGCGGTGCGTGCTCCCTGAACCCGGGCGCCCAGCTCGCGAACGACCTCGACCGCCAGCTCGACGTGGGACCGCTCCAGCCGGTGGTTGACCGAGCAGGCGCGCAGGGCCGCACGCCCGCGCACGGTGGTGCCGGCGATGAACACCCGCCCGTCGCGCTGGATGGCGGCCGGCAGGGCGCGGTTGAGCCGGTCGACGGTCTCGTCCTCCGCGCCGGCGGGCCGGTAGCGGAAGCACACGACCGACAGCGGCACGGGCGCGGCGAGCTCCAGGTCGTCGACCTGCTCGACGAGGTCGGCCAGGTGGCGCATCGTGCGGACGGTGTGCTCGATGGCGTCGATCAGGGCGTCGGGGCCGTAGGCCAGGAACGTCGTCCAGACCTTGAGCGCACGGGCGCGGCGGACAGCTCGCCGTAGTCCATGGCGTCGTGCCGCTCACCGTCCTGGCAGGTAGGCCGGCACCAGGCTGAAGGCGGCCCGCAGGCGCTCGGCGTCGCGGACCAGCACGCAGTCGGCGTCGAAGGGCACGAACAGCCACTTGTGCGGGTCGAGGGCGACGGAGTCGGCGCGGTCCAGCCCGCGGAACGCGTCACCGACCAGCGCCGTCCCGGCCGCCAGCGCTCCGTACGCGCCGTCGACGTGAAACCACAGGTCCTCCTCCTCGCCCGAAATCGGCCAGGGCGTCGAGCGGGTCAACCGCCCAAGTGTTGACGGTGCCGGCTGGCCCTGGTGCACTGGTCCCTCGGAAGCGTGTGGCCCGACCGCAGATTTTCGGCCTCGACTCTTGGGCGCGCATCGGGCGCAGCACCACTGAGCCGGAGCGCTTGGGGCCGCCAGGAGGAGGCGGGCCCGGCCATGGGCGGACGCCGCCCACGTGGGACATCGTGCACCGGAGCCGATGAGGCGCCAGGCCGTCCTCACACGCCACCACGAGGAGCAGGGCGGTGTCTCACGCCGTTCTCTTGCTCCTGACCGCTCGATCCAGGCTGTTCTTCCGTAGGATGTCGTGGAGTGGTCGAGGCGCTGGTCGATGCCTCGTAGGAGAGGGAGCGGTCGGTGCGATTCGTGGTCTTGCTTCGCGGCGTCAATGCGGGTCCTCGCAACCGGATCAAGATGGGACCGCTCAAGGCGGCTTTGGAGAAGGCCGGCTTTCTCCACGTCCGCACGCTGTTGCAAAGCGGCAACGTCATCGTTGACCACGACGGCTCGGCAGCCCAGGCTCAGAGCGCGGTCGGTCAGGTTCTGGTCTCTGGCTTCGGGCTGGACGTGGCGGTCCTGGTTCGTGATGAGGCCGCGTGGCGGGGCCTCGTGGCGGACAACCCCTTGGGCGATGTGGCCACCGACGGTAGCAAGCACTTCGTTGTCTTCTGCTCTGAACCGCACGACCCTGCGGTGCTGCCAGCGGCCGTCGCGCCGGAGCAGCTGGTCGCCCGGCCGAGGGAGCTGCACGTGTGGTCCCCCGGGGCGTGCGGGACGGCCTGCTGATGAACGCCCTGAGCCGCCGCCCACCCGCGCCGGTGACGACCTTTCGCAACTGGAACACCGTCGCCAAACCGGGAGTGATGCTTGACGATGCAGCAAGCGGATAGGCCCCCGAGGCCGCCGACGGGTGGGAGGCGCTGGACGTCCTTCGTCGCCCCCGATGCGCCGCCGGACAAGATGGCCCGCCACCTTCACGAGCACACCAACCCGCCGCACCGGCTGCGCGTCGAGCACGACGCCTACACGCTGCTGATCCATCTCAGCGGGGAGGACGGTCAGGGCTGGACCACCATTGCGATCGATCGACTCACCCGCGCCTGGGGGGTCGCTCAGGGCAGCCGCCAGTCCGACACTGCACAGGAAGCCTACGACGACCTGTACGGACCAAAGCCACACGAATGAAGCCGTCCGGTGAGCTCTGGCCGAGGTTGGGGAACTCTCAGCGACCGGTGAGGTCGGAGCTACGGGGTAGCGTTGCTGCGGCAAGCTCGCCGCCCAGGTGACACGGACGAGCAGCTTTCGTCTAGACATCGACACCGGCGGGTCTCCCAGTGATGAGGCAGGGTGCGGCCACCGCCCTCGGGCCGCTGACCCGCGGGACGGCGGCGTGTCATCGGTGGCTCAGCACGTTGACCACCCGACCGTTGGGGTCACGGACGAAGAACCGTCGCACTCCCCACTCCTCATCCTCCAAGGGGTGGACGACCTCCGCGCCGCTCTCTTGCATCACTGCATAGGCGGCGTCCACATCGTCCACCTCAACGCTCATGTCGGGCACGACCGGCGCGGTCTTGTCGTGGCTCATGAACGTGACTTGCGCCGTGGGGTTGGAAGGGGAGGCGAGCGTCATGACCCAGCCATGGTCCATGACCTCCTCAAGGCCCAGGAGGCCGTAGAAGTCCCGGCTGTCCTCCATGGCCTCTGATCGGATGTTGGGCACGACCCGGCGGATGGACATAGGCAACTCCTGATAGGCGAGAGCAAACGTGTCTCCGATTCTCTTCCGATGACCCTGCATCGTCGCCGCGCTGCGGCGCTTACCGTGTCATCTCCCACGCCGCGACGAGCTTCGCGGGCGCTCGGCTGCGGTAGCTGTCCTCAAGCACCTCGGTGAGATGGTCGAGTGTGATGTCCTGTAGGCGGACCAACATGGCCGGATGCCCGCCGTAGTGGGGTGTGCTGAACAAGGCACCTTCCGAGGCGTCGATTGAGGAGGTCCTTCTGTTCCAGGTCGCAGAACACCACCAGAACCTGCGTTCCGTGCACCCCGTCGCGTTGATGTTCGCTCTCGCTCCACAGCCGGCAGAACGGCATCTTCCTGACCTTGAGCGCCGGCATGCCGCGATACGACGGGGCCTCCACCACCTCAGGGAACGCACCACCGATGCGTCGCACATCGTCGAAGGTTGGCATGGCGACCTCCACATTGGGGGCTCGGTTCTCAGTGCCCGGTGACCGACCACGGGTCGTAGCTTCCGAACGTCCACACGTGATCGCCCGGGTCACGGCAGGTGTACTCCTCGCCGCCGTGGTCGCGGCGTCTGGGATCGGTGATGATCTGTGCACCAGCCTCGCGTGCACGCCGGTGGTGGGCGGCGACGTCTTGGATCACGACGTAGAAGCCGCAGGTGGGCTTGCCCGCGTCCGCCACGGTCGACATCAGTTGGCCGTACTCGCCCTGCCCGGCGATGGCCGGCATGACCATGGCGCCGCCAAGGGTCAGTTCGACGTGGACGAGTTCGCCGTCGGCGTCCTCGTACTGGGCGTGGCGTTCGAAGCCGAACGCGGCTACGAGGAACTGCACGGCCTGACGGACGTCGTCGTAGGAAGGCGTAGCGATCACGGATTCCGGCAAAGTTCATCTCCTTTGAAGGTCGCGTATGGCACCGACGCTACGGCGGGCGGCGCCGGCCGTCTTGGAAGAAACGGCCCGTCAGCGCTCAGGCCTGATGGAGATCGAACACCCCGCCCGCATCGGGCAGGTGGGCGGCAGCAAGCTGTCGGGGGGTCAGCCCGCTGAAGGCCCGAACGGCGTTCGTCAGGTGCGCTTGGTCGTAGTAGCCCGCTGAGGAGGCGATCTGTGCCAGACCGGGCGGGTCGGGTCGGCTGAGGAGTTGCGCGGCATGCCCGAAGCGGGCCAGCAAGGCCAGACGCTTGGGAGACAGTCCCAGTTGCTCCCCGAAGCGTGCTCGTAGGCGTCGCGAGCTCCAGCCGACCTCATGCGCGAGCGATGTCACGCTGACGCGCCCACGCAAGGCCACGATGCGTCGCCACGCGTGCTCGACCGCTGGATCGGGACGCATGCCCGAGGCGAGCCGCCGAGTCAGTTCGCGATCGAGCCGCCGGAATCGTGACGGCCAGTCGGGCGCGCACGCCAGATCGTCCACGAGCCGTTCGGCATCCGCGCCGAACACAGCAGCCAGCGGCACGGTCAGTCCGGTGAAGTCACGCAAGGGGCCCAGCAGACGAAAACCCGCGACCGGTCCGAGGTCGATCTGGATGCCATGGTGCTCCTGCGCCTCGATGAGAACGTGCTCATCGTGAAGGCCAGAGAGGAACGAACTGACTGCGACTGCAGCGTCGCGACGGTGGGAGGGAGTGATGGTCTGGACCGGACCGAAGCTGACCACCAGGGGCAGCACCGCCGAGGGAACCCCTCGATGGGTCGCCGGAACCGCCAGACGTTGGCGGTAGCCGTGGTAGCCGTCGACCAAACCACGCAAGGGTGGGCTCGGCCGCTGCCACGCCCGCTCCCATCGACCCAGTTCGGACTGGTGCAGGATCGCAGAGCTGTC
This sequence comes from Egibacteraceae bacterium, assembly GCA_035540635.1. NCBI lineage: Bacteria > Bacillati > Actinomycetota > Nitriliruptoria > Egibacterales > Egibacteraceae > Egibacteraceae bacterium. The sequence goes on from DATLGH010000054.1 coordinate 26,263, forward strand.
TCCACGGTCGGTCTTCATAGCTGAACCATAAACAGGTGGAATGCTCGGCCTACCCTGCGTGGCCACAATCACCTTGTGGGTTTGCTCGATCCGCTTCTACCGGGGCCAGCAAGCATCGCGCGTGGCCGGTAGGTGGCACGCAAGGGTTGAGATATCCGACGATCGGAGCTCCATACCGCAAGTTCGGAGATCCCGGATATCGCACGGCCGGTACTGCGGCCCAACCACCCTCGCGTCACGCCACGAGTGCGGTACAAGCCGGGTAGGGGGGAGGTCGACGGCTGCGGCACGCGTCACCCTCCGTAGCTGCCGAGCTCTCCCGTGCCGCTCGACTGCGGGGGGAATATAACCGTAGGAGGCCCCGGCTCCGGCATGTTGCCGACCCCTTGGGGTGGCTCGGCGTTCCGGTGGCTAGCGGTGACCCTGGGGGTTCCGGGGAACTCCTAACGTTGCCCTGATCTACCCGTCCTCGTCGCCGTGGGCGTCTAGGAAGTGCCGGCCTGGGGAAGGAATCTGCCCATGAGCGCCCACATCATCGGTCGGCCCGACGACGACCTCCTCGACATCATGCTCGGCCACGGCGCCGATCCCGAGCAGGCCATTATCCGCGGCTCGGAGCAGGGCCGGGAGGAGGACGACGGCTTCGAGGACCACCTGCCCGGCGATGAGCCCACCGCGCTGGAGCT
>DATLGH010000055.1 GCA_035540635.1 Egibacteraceae bacterium
GATCGGTTCGAGGGCGTCGACGAACGCGGCGCATACCCGCCGCGTTCGTCGACGCCCTCGAACCGATCCGCGCGGCCGGCTGACGCCCGGCGCCCGGCTTCGACCACCGGCCGCGCCCCCCATTCGGCGGACCGCACGCCCGTTCGGACATGCTCCACCCGCAGCCGCGCAGGCGCGGGCGCCGATACCATGGGATCGTGGGTACGAACCGCCGCATGCGTGGGATGGTCGGGGTCCTCGTCGGGATGCTGCTCCTCGCCGGGTGCGCCCAGCCGGCCACCGAGGACACCGCCGCGCCGGCGCCGCCACCCGAGCCGCAGGCGTCTCCCGCCGTCGACGGGCCGGCGCCGCCGCCCACCGGCGCGGCGCAGCCGCCCGCCGGCGGGACCGCGGGCGCCGGGGAGGTCACGGTCTGGTTCGCGCGGGAGCACGAGTCCGGCGTCTGGGTGGAGCCCACGACCGTGCCGCTCGACGAGGAGACGGTCGAGGTGCTGCGCGCGGTCGTGGAGGCGGTTCTTCAGGGTCCGAGCACGAACCCCGACCTCACCACGGTGGTGCCGGAGGGCACGGAGCTGCTCGACGTGTCGATCCAGGGCGGCATCGCCCACATCGACCTGTCCCGCGAGGTGCTGAGCACCCGCGGCGGCGCGGCCGAGGAACGGGCCCTCGCCCAGCAGCTCGCCCAGTCGGCCACGCAGTTCCCCACGGTCGACGCGGTGCGCCTGCTCGTCGAGGGGGAACTGGTGGACGAGCTGTGGGGCCACGTCGACTGGTCCCAGCCGCTCGTGGCCGACCCGCAGACGCTCGCGCCCATCATCATCGACCGGCCGCCGTGGGGAGCGTCGCGTCCGCCCGGGCCGGTCACGGCGTCGGGCACGTCGGTCACGTTCGAGTCGACCGTCCTGCTGCGGCTGATCGACCCGCAGGGCACCGTCGTCGAGGACACGTTCACGACCGCCGCGCAGCCCGACGTCGGTCAGCGCGGCCCGTGGGAGCACACCTTCGACGCCCCGGCGACGACGCCGGGCGCCTGGACGATCGAGGCCCTGGAGCCGGACCCCTCGGACGGCGAGGGCCGTCCGCCGTTCACCACGTCGGTGCGCTTCGAGGTCTCCTGAGGCGGCGCGCCGTCAGGCGTCCGCGGACGGCTCGAAGTCGAGCGATGCCGAGTTGATGCAGTAGCGCTCGCCGGTCGGTCGGGGCCCGTCGGGGAAGACGTGCCCGAGGTGGCCGCCGCAGGTCGCGCACACGGCCTCCGTGCGCACCATCCCGTGGCTGCGGTCCTCGTTCAGCTCGACGAGGTCGGGGTCGAGCGCCTCCCAGAAGCTCGGCCACCCCGTCCCCGAGTCGTACTTCGCGTCCGAGGTGAACAGCGCGGTGTGGCAGCCAGCGCACCGGTACACGCCCCGCTCCTTCGCGTCCCAGTAGGCGCCGGTGAACGCCGGCTCGGTCCCGGCTCCCCGGAGGATCCGGTAGCGCTCAGGGTCGAGCCGCTCGCGCCACTGCTCCTCCGACAGCTCCACCGGTCGGTTCACGCTCCGGCCTCCTTCACGATCCCCGTCGGGCAGGCAACGCCCGTGCGACCGAGCCCGCAGTAGCCACCGGGGTTCTTCGCGAGGTACTGCTGGTGGTAGTCCTCGGCGTAGTAGAAGGGGCCCGCCTCGCGAATCTCCGTCGTGATGTCGCCGTAGCCGGCGCCGGCCAGTCGCTGCTGGTACGCCTCACGCGTCGCCGCCGCGACGGCGAGCTGGGCGTCCGTGGAGGTGTAGACCGCCGAGCGGTACTGGGTGCCGACGTCGTTTCCCTGGCGCATGCCCTGGGTGGGGTCGTGGCCCTCCCAGAAGTGCTTCAGCAGCTCCTGGTAGGAGACGCGTGCGGGGTCGAACACGACGAGGACCGCCTCCGCGTGCCCGGTCCGGCCGCTGCAGACCTCCTCGTAGGTGGGGTTCGGCGTGAAGCCTCCGGCGTAACCGACCGCCGTGGTGAAGACGCCCGGGGTCTGCCAGAAGACCCGCTCTGCCCCCCAGAAGCAGCCCATGGCGAAGACCGCCTGCTCGTGCGTGGCGGGGAACGGCGGGGTAAGGGGGGTGCCGAGCACCGCGTGCGGCCGGGTCACCCCCATCGGGGTGTCGCGCCCCGGCAGGGCCTGGTCGCGTCCCACGGTGCGCTCACGGCCCCAACGGATCGCCACGACGCCTCCTTCCTGTCCCACGGGCCAACGCCGTGCTGCGGTCGCCTCACCCCCCACCGTAGGACAACTCGAACCACACCGCCTTCCCACCCGACGGGCGCCGCTCGGCACCCCAGCGGGCGGCGAGCTCCTCGACGATGTGCAGACCCCGCCCGGCGATGGCGTCCCCGGGCTCGACCATGCGCACGGGCAGCCGCTCGGCGTCGTCGCCGACCTCCACGCGCACGGTCGCGTCCTCGACCCGGACGAGCAGCTGCACGGGGGACCGCGCGTGGAGCAGGGCGTTGGTGACGAGCTCGCTCACGAGCAGGCAGGCGATGTCGGTGCACTCCTTCGCGGGCGAGGTCGCGAGCACGTCGGCGACGAAGGCTCGTGCGGCCCGTGCGCTCGCCGGGTCGAGCGCCAGCGCGTGGCGCGCCTCGCTCATCGTGCGTCCCGGCCGGCCCGCCCCGGCTCCAGGGGCAGGAGGTAGGCCGCGCCGGCGAGGCGCCCGGTCCCCGGGCCGACCGGAGCGCCCCCGTAGCGGACGTCCGCGTCGAAGTCGAGGTGAGGGGCCCGCACGAACCCGAGACGGGCGTAGAGCCGGTTGGCGGCCTCCATGAAGGAGGCGGTGTGCAGACCGAGGTGCGCGGCGCCCTGCGCGCGCGCACGCCGGATGCAGGCGGCGACGAGCGCGGCGCCCACGCCGGCGCCGCGCGCGCCGGGGCGCACGGCGAGCAGCCGCAGCGACGCGACCCCCGGCGGCCAGTCGTGGCCGTCCGCGGCGGCCTGCGGGTAGAACGTCACGGTGCCCACGAGCTCACCTCCGCGCATGCCGACGATCAGCTCGGAGACCGCGAGACGGTCCCCGACGGCGGCGAGCTCCCGGCGGTAGGTGGCCCACACCGCCGGGGGGAAACGCCGCTCGTGCTCTGCATAGGCTTGCTCCAGCAGGTTCGCCACGCCGGCGAGGTCACCGGTCGAGGCGTCTCGTAGGATGAGCGGATCCTGCACGGGCGGGACCTTCCTGGCAACTGCCGGGCCACTCTAGGAACCCGTGCGCGACGCGCATCCCTAACCTTCGGAGGCACGACGGCATGGCGTTCGAGGAAACGCCGCCGGAGGTGCGCCTGGAAGGCGTCCCGGCGGCGTTGTTCATCGAGTCGCAGAACCACCAGCACGACCTGCTCCGCGAGTTCGCGCTCATGGACATCGGCAACCGCTGGAGCCTGACCGAGCGCGACCTCCCGCAGCGCGTGGCCGAGCTGATCGGCGAGATCCTCCAGGACTACGCGGAGGTCCGCATGGTCACACGGCGCCAAGCCCTCGACGCCCTGTCCCGCGGAGACGACACCGTCACCCTGCGGGTCCCCGTCAAGCCGGGGATCGTCGACGCCCTCCACCGGTGGCTCCAGCTCGTGGAGACGGCCGACGCCTTCTGCGAGCAGGGCGTGCTGCTCACGCTGGCGGCCAAGCCCGAGGTCCGCCGGCTGCGCCGCTGGTACGTGCAGGCCATCGCCGAGCGCCTGCGCCGCTGAGGCCGGTCGCGCGGCCACCCCCCGGGCGGGCTCACGCCGGACGGACGTGCTCCACGTCGCCGGCCGACAGCCGGTGGGCCCCGTCCGCGCCGTCACGCACGCACAGCGCCCCCTCGTCGTCCACCGCGGTCACGAGCCCCTCGACGGGGTCACCGGCGGGGCGCGTGACGCGCACGCGGCAGCCGATCGTCGCGCAGCGCCGCCGGTAGGCCGCGAGGAAGGCCGCGGGCTCGTCGGTCCAGTCGTGGTAGCGCCTCCCGAGGAGGCCGACGAGCGCGGCGAGCACGCGCCAGCGGTCGACGTCGGCGCCCGCGGCCTCGGCGAGCGACGTCGCCTGCGCGACCTCGGGTGGACGGGCCAGGCCCCGCCAGTCGACGTTCACGCCGACGCCGAGCACGACGGCGCCCGATGGCTCGAGCCGCTCCGCGAGGATGCCGGCGGCCTTGCGCCCGCCGACGAGGAGGTCGTTGGGCCACTTCAGCGCCACCCGCGGGCAGTAGCGGTCGGCCACCTCGGCGAGCGCGAGGCCCGCGAGCAGCGGCAGCAGACCGACCCGGTCGGCGGGGACGGTCGGGCGCAGGACGAAGCTCGCGAGCAGCGAGGTTCCCGCCGGCGCGACCCATGGCCGTCCGAGGCGTCCCCGTCCCGCCGTCTGCGCGCCGGCGACGACGGCGTGGATCTCCGGCACGCCGGCAAGGGCGGCCGCGACCCCGCGCGCCTGCGTGGACGTGACCTCGTCGTGCCACTCGAGGCCGGAGAGCGCGGAGGAGCCCTCGACGAGGCTGCGCACCAGCGCCCGCGGCGGGCCGCTCACCGCAGGCTCCTCGTCACCTGGCGGGTGTCCACCCGGCGACCTTACCGCCGCCCCTGCCCTCGAGTCGTGTGGGCGCGGGCGCACCTCCTACAATCCGCCGGTCGGCCGACAGCCCGACAACGCCGACCTGGAGCGCCCGTGACCCGGACCACCAAGGAGAAGCTCGAGGAGCTGCGCCGCCGCACGCAGGAGGCGCAGCAGGCGGGCTCGGCCCGCGGGGTCGAGAAGCAGCACGCGAAGGGCAAGCGCACCGCCCGTGAGCGGATCGACCTGTTGCTCGACCCGGGTTCCTTCACCGAGCTCGACCGCCTGACGGTGCACCGGGCGAGCGGGTTCGGGCTCGAGACGAGGAGGATCCCCGGCGACGGGGTGGTGACCGGCTACGGGACCGTGGGCGGACGCGAGGTGTGCGTGTTCAGCCAGGACTTCACGGTGTTCGGCGGCTCGCTCGGCGAGGTCTTCGCCGAGAAGATCGTGAAGGTCATGGACCTCGCGCTGCGCATGGGCGTGCCGGTCGTCGGCATCAACGACTCCGGTGGTGCGCGCATCCAGGAGGGCGTGGTCGCCCTGGGCGGCTACGGCGACATCTTCTACCGCAACGTGCAGGCGAGCGGCGTGGTCCCGCAGATCTCCGCGATCATGGGACCGTGCGCCGGCGGAGCCGTCTACTCCCCCGCGATGACCGACTTCGTCTTCATGGTCAGGGAGACGTCGCACATGTTCATCACGGGCCCGGAGGTGATCAAGACGGTCACGGGCGAGGACGTGTCCTTCGAGGACCTCGGCGGCGCGATGAGCCACAGCGCGCGGTCGGGGGTGGCGCACTTCGCCGCCGGCTCCGAGGAGGCCTGCATCGACGGTATCCAGACCCTCCTGTCCTACCTGCCGGCCAACAACCTCGAGGACCCGCCCCGACGCGAGCCCACCGACGCGCCCGACCGGGCCGACCCCGACCTCGACACGTTCCTGCCCGACTCCGCCACCGTGCCCTACGACATGCGCGATCTGATCGCACGGGTGGTCGACGACGAGACCTTCCTCGAGGTGCACGAGCACTGGGCACAGAACATCGTCGTCGGCCTCGCGCGGCTCGACGGCAGTCCCGTGGGCGTGGTCGCGAACCAGCCGACGCACCTCGCGGGCACCCTCGACGTCGCGAGCTCGATGAAGGCGGCGCGTTTCGTGCGCACCTGCGACGCCTTCAACGTGCCGATCGTCACCTTCGTCGACGTGCCGGGTTTCCTGCCCGGAACGGCGCAGGAGTGGGGCGGCATCATCCGCCACGGCGCGAAGCTGCTCTACGCCTACTGCGAGGCGACGGTCCCCAAGCTCACGGTGATCATCCGCAAGGCCTACGGCGGCGCCTACGACGTCATGGGCTCCAAGCACGTCGGGGCGGACATGAACTTCGCCTGGCCGACCGCGGAGATCGCCGTCATGGGGCCGCAGGGGGCGGTGAACGTCCTCTTCCGCAAGGAGCTCGACGAGGCCGACGACCCGCTGGCCCTCCGCGCCGAGCTCGTCGAGCGCTACGACCGGGAGCTCGCCAACCCGTGGACGGCCGCGGAGCGCGGCTACCTCGACGAGGTCATCGAACCGAGCCGGACTCGTCCCGCGCTCGTCAGGGCGCTGCGGTTCACGCGCACGAAGCGCCATGCCCGCCCGCCGCGCAAGCACGGCAACCCGCCGCTGTGAGTGCCGCCCCCCGGCGCCGTGGCCCGCGGGACGTTGCCGCGCTGCGCATCGTCGCCGGCTCACCGGCCGACGAGGAGATCGCGGCGCTCGTCGTCGCCCTCGCCGTGACGCCGCCGCCCATCCGGACCCCGCGGCCGCCGCGTCCCGCCCCGCCCGCGGCGAAGCCACCCGCCTGGGCCCGCGCCGCGCGCCGGGAAGCCGTCGGGGGACCGCCGGTTGCCAGCCCGGCGGATCTGCTCCCCCGGCCCTGACCATCCCGCCGCCGGCGCGCAGCGCAAAGGGCCATCGGCAGGAGCCGGCCCTGCGTCTGCGGCGCCGTCCTAGGAGACGGTGACGGTCGTCTCCATGCCGGCCTGCCGGTGCCCGGGCACGTCGCAGAAGATCGTGTACTCCCCCGGCTCCAGGGTGACGGTGCCCGAGTCGGTCTCGCCGCCCTCGGCCTCGGCCACGACCTCGTTGCCGAGCTCCTCGATCACGAGGTCGTGGAAGATGCCGCCCTGGTTGTCCAGCTCGAGGGTGACATCGCCGGCGGGCAGCTCGCTGGGATGGTCGCCCCAGTCGATGTCGACGGCGACGAACGTGAACGTCTCGCCGCCCGCCTCGCCGTTGCCCCCGTCCTCTGCCTCGCCTTCCGCGGGCTCCTCGGGACGCTGAGCAGCGCCGACCTGCTCCTCCTCCGTGACGTCGGGCTCCTGTGGGGTGCAGGCCCCGATGCCCAAGGCCAGCACGGCCACGAGCGCCAGCATCAGGATCCTCATCCGGGACATTCGTCTGCTCCTTCGCCGGTCGCGCGCTCGATTTGTGAATCGTCTCACAAGCGCTCCGGGAGGCTGTCTCGCAAGCGCAGGTGGATACCACCAGTTTGCCGCTCGTCAGACCGTGGTGCAGACGGGTTCTGCCCGACGGCGCGGGGCGACTAGCATGCCACGCGACACCGCCACGGGAGAGGGCAGGCTCGCATGTTCGCACGGCTGCTGGTGGCCAACCGCGGCGAGATCGCGTTGCGGGTCATGCGGGCGTGCGCCGAGCTCGGCGTCTCCACGGTCGCCGTGTACTCCGCCGCCGACCGCGACGCGCCGTGGCTGCGCAGCGCCGACGAGGCGCACCTGATCGGGCCCGCACCCGCGGCCCAGAGCTACCTGTCCATCGACAAGATCCTCGAGGTCGCGGCGGAAAGCGGCGCGGAGGCGGTGCATCCCGGCTACGGCTTCCTCGCGGAGAACGCCGACTTCGCGCGGGCGGTCACCGACGCCGGGCTTGTCTGGGTGGGCCCCTCGGCGAGCGCGATCGCGGAGATGGGCGACAAGCTCAGCGCCCGCCGCGCGGCGGAGGCGGCCGGCGTGCCGCTCGTGCCCGGGACGAACGAACCCACCGACGACCCCGCCGACGTGCAGGCCTTCGCGGACGAGCACGGGCTGCCGGTCGCGATCAAGGCGGCGTTCGGCGGCGGGGGGCGGGGCCTCAAGGTGGTGCGGGACAGCGTCGGGCTCGTCGACGCCCTGCAGGCGGCACAGCGCGAGGCCGTCGCGTCCTTCGGCCGCGGCGAGGTCTACGTCGAGCGCTACCTCACCCGCCCGCGGCACATCGAGGCGCAGGTCCTGGCCGACACGCACGGTCGCTGCCTGTTCCTCGGCGAGCGCGACTGCTCCACGCAGCGCCGCCACCAGAAGCTCATCGAGGAGGCCCCTGCGCCGAACTTCCCCGACGACGTCCGCACGGCACTGGGTGAGGCGGCGGTGCGGGTGTCCGAGCAGGTCGGCTACACCGGTGCGGGCACCGTCGAGTTCCTCTACGAGGACGGGGCTTTCTACTTCCTGGAGATGAACACCCGCCTGCAGGTCGAGCATCCCGTCACCGAGATCGTCGCCGGCATGGACCTCGTGCACTGGCAGCTGCGCGTCGCGGCCGGGGAGCCGCTGCGCCTCACGCAGGACGACGTGCGCCTGCGCGGCCACGCGATCGAGGCGCGGATCAACGCCGAGAACGTCGGAAGGGGGTTCGTGCCCTCGCCGGGGGTCATCACCGGGTGGCGGCCGCCTTCGGGACCCGGCGTGCGCGTCGACGCGGCGGCGGAGGCCGGCTGGGAGGTTCCGAGCAGCTACGACTCGCTCGTCGCCAAGCTCGTCGCCTACGGCGCCGACCGGGAGGAGGCGCGCCGCAAGCTCGCCCGCGCGCTCGACGAGTTCGTCGTGGAGGGGGTGCCGACCACGATCGACTTCCACCGCTTCGCCGTCGAGCACCCCGACTTCGTCGGCGGGAACGTGTCGACGGTCTCGGTGGAGACCGAGTGGGACCTCTCCCCCATCGCCGCAGCCGCTGCGGCCACGCCCGGTCGCGGCCAGCGGGCGCCGTCGCGGACGCTCACCGTCGAGGTGGGCGGCAAGCGCCTCGAGGTGGCGGTGTTCGAGCCCGAGGGCAGTGACGAGCCCGCGCCCGCGCCGGCTCGCCCCGCCGCCGCCCAGCCGTCCGCCGACCGCTCACCGTCGCCCGGGCAGGCGCCGACCGGCGCGTCCGCACCCGCGGTCGAGCAGGGGGCGCCCGCCCGGTCGGCGGAGGCGCAGGCGCGCGCGAGCGCTCCGACCACGCCGGGGGCTTCGGGAGCGAAGGGGGCAGCGGGGACGCTGACCGCACCGATGCAGGGCACGATCGTGAAGATGGCGGTGGAGGTCGGGCAGGAGGTGGCGGCGGGTGAGCTCGTCGTCGTGCTCGAGGCCATGAAGATGGAGAACCACGTCACCGCGGACCGTGACGGCACCATCACCGAGCTGCACGTCAGCGCCGGCGAGGTCGTGAACTCCGGGGACGCCATCGCCACGATCAGCGCCGGCGGGGCGTAGGGCCGGCGCGGAAGTCCGCGCCTGCCAGAACGTGTATCACGCGGGCACCGGTGCGTCGGGCCGGCGTTACGGCTTCCGGCTCAGGCCGACCCAGGGTCATGGCCGAGTCGGACCGGATTCCCCCGACGGGTGGGTAGCCGGAGGCTGGGCCGAACGGCACCAGGGTACGGGGACCCGGCCGGTCCCCACCGGCTACTTCGCGTCCCGGGACCGAGCAAGTGTCCAAAATGCTAGGAGTCCCGATGTCAGCACGAGCAGATTGCGGGTCAGCAAGAGAAGGAGTGCAGGCAGCTCCCGAGCCAGGATCTTATCGTACGCGAACGGATAGATCATCTGTGTCGCCCCCGCGACAGGGATGAGCATTGCCGCGGAAAGTTTGATCGCCGACTCGCGCATGCAGACGGCCGCCGCACCCAATGCAAAGAGCCAAAGGACATACTGGGGAGAGAATACGCCGCTCACTCCCACGATTGTCGCAAGCGTGGCGAACATCACCGCCCCGCTCCGGGAGGCGCGGTGGCAGCCGACCCGCGCCTCCCGCGCCAGCCAGCAGCCGGCTCCCAGTGCGGCGGCCGTCAGCCCCAGCGAGAGCAACCGCATGACGTGAGGCGCTGAACCCTCGAAGTGCAAGGTGGAAAACCCCGACCTGATCGCGGTCTCATGGCCGAGCTTGCCGGCGAGGAACAGAAGCGAACCCCAGGTGCTCTCGATATGGATTCCCCGCCCCATCTGGTCGGCGACGGCTTGCTGCAGCATCTCGTCCAGAGACCCGGCAAGGGGCAGCAGTGGGAGCATGACAAACAGCGCAGCTCCCGCGGCGAGCCGGCGGCGCCGGGAGGAAGCGACGAGTGCGGCGGGCATCAGCAGCGCCGGGTAGAGCTTGGCGAGGGTGCCGAAACCCAGTGCTGCCCCCGTGCCGAAGGAGGCTCCCGTCGAGGCCCTCTCCACCGCCCAGATGGTCGCAACCGCCGGGACGAGGTCCAGGCGCGCGTACGCCAACGGGCCGAGCAGCGGCAGCAGGGCAATCCAAAGCCCCACACCAAGAGGCGACCCGCCCCGACGAGCCACCCGCATCAGGCCGACGAGGCCGGCAACGTCCACCAGGAGCATCAAGGCGATGAACCCCTGTTGATAGGAGACCGCCTCGGGGTCCATGAGCTGCGGAGCCACGATGAAGGGCAGGACCCCGGGTGGATACTCCATGGCGAAGCCTGAATACGGCGCCTCGTCCTCATCGACGATCGCAACGGCGTAACGGTTGAAGAGGTCCACATCTGCCAGGAAAGGAGCGCCCTCAGGGGCGTACTCGTCAGGATGTGTTGCCGACCATAGGAGCAGGAGTCGCGTGCACGCGAACGCGGCGAGGATCAGGGCAGTCATCCGTCGGGAGAGCGACACGCGCCGACTACCGCGTATCCACATCGGGCGGCGGCTTGCCAGCGCCGGCGTAGCCTTCGTCGTGCATGTTGCACGCCCTATGGGACCGCCCGTCCGAACCTGCGGGCGTCCCCACGCCAGGTGACGGCATGCAGACCCCCCGTCCTACTCGCCCTCGGCAGAGGTGGCCCGACCCTCGAGCTCGTGAGTCAGCGGTTGTCGTCGGCGACGCTGCGGAGCGCGTCGCGCACCCACTCGACGAGGGTGACCGGCGGCCCGGCGGCGGTCTTGGCCAGCGGACCGGTCGGGGCGCTGGGGTGCGGCCGCGTCGGTACCAGCGATCGGGCCTCCATGATGCGGCCCCCCATCTTGCGGAGGCCGGTGTTGGTCATCGCTTCCCGGACCTTGGGAAAGAGCTTCGCCTCCTCCTCTTTGAAGTGGTCCCGCACTTCCGCCATGAGCCCGCGCATGAGCTCGTCGAAGCAGTCGTCGCCCGCGGTCATGCTGTCGAGTGCGTTGATGGTCTCTTTCATCTCCATGTGGTCCTGGATCGCCTCGTCGGCGAGGTCGTTGCCGTCAGGCAGCGATTCGCGCAGCCGCAGGTAGAAGGCGATCTCCTCGACCTCCCCGTGTACCACCAGCTCGAAGATGACCTCGTGGACGATCTCCGTCTTCTCCTGCGGCTCCGTGGCGTTCTCGAAGCGGCAGAAGAGGTCCTCCACCATCCGATGCTCCGCAGCGATCAGGTCCAATGCATCGGGGCCCTCCGCCATGTCGTCCCCCTCCAATGTGAGTCCAGCCTCCGCTGCCCGCTGGGGCACGAGTGAAGTCTGCGGCAGGCTACATACCCGCGACAGGCGCCGGTAGCTGCGGCGAGCACCTACAAGCGGGACACGGTATTCCCGAGGAGGCGGGCCACGCCCCGCGTGTCGATCTCGGCGAGATCACCACCGCTTGCGGCGACCACAACCACGTGCTTCGGCGACGGCATCGACCCGGAGCGGATTCGCTCGATCGTCATATCCTGACACGTCCTCGTGCAGGCTCCGCCTGCGTAGCTGCCAGCATCCTGACAGCGCTGCCTGTGCCGGCGTCCTCGGGCAGCGCGGTGGATCGCGTCCCGACGCGTCAGCCGGCGGTCTGGCGGCCCATGAGCAGGCGGGCGGCCTCCTGGACGCTGCCCGACATCGACGGGTAGATCGTGAAGGCGTGCGCGAGCTGGCTCACCGTCAGCCGGCTCTGCACCGCGACGCTGAGCGGGGTGACGAGGTCGCTCGCACGCTCGGCGACGACCGACCCGCCGACGATGGTGCCCGACCCCTTCAGCGCGTGGACCTTCACGAAGCCCTCGGTGCGCTCGTTCATCTTCGCGCGGGGGTTGCCGGCGAAGCCGAGCGCGACGGTGTCGACGGGCATCTGCCGCTCCGCCGCCCCTGCGGGGTCCAGGCCGACGCTGGCGACCTCCGGGGCGGTGAAGATCGTCGCGGCGATCGCGTCGCGGTCCAGCGGGGCGACCGCCCGCCCGAGCGCGTGCCACATGGCGTTGCGCCCCTGCATGGCCGCGACGCTTGCGAGCATGATCCCGCCGGTGACGTCCCCGGCCGCGTAGACCGTCGGGACGTTCGTGCGGCTGACCCCGTCGACCGGCACGGATCCGTTCTCGGCGAGCAGGACCCCGGCGGCCTCGAGACCGAGCCGTTCCGACGCGGGCACCTGACCGATGCAGAACAGCGCGTGCGTGCCCTCCACCCACTCCGGTTCCCCGTCGCCGCGGGCGGCGCCGAGCTGCACGCGCACCCCTCCGGCCGCACGCTCCATGCCGACCGCGCGGCGCTGGCGGTGGATGGTCATGCCCCACGCCTCGAAGCTGTCCTCGATGACCGCCGCGGCGTCGGGGTCCTCACCGGGCAGCACCCGCTCGCGGCTGGAGATGAGGTGCACCTCGCTGCCGAAGCGGGCGAAGGCCTGCGCGTACTCCGCACCGGTCGCGCCCGACCCGACGACGATGAGCCGTTCAGGGACCTCCTTCAGGTCGTAGAGCTCGCGTGAGGTGAACACCCGCCGGCCGTCGGGCTCGGAGAACGGCAGGACGCGCGGGCGGCTGCCGGTGGCGACGAGGACGACGTCGGCCTGCGCCACCTGCGTCCGGCCGTCGGCGGCCTCCGCCTCGACGGCGTTGCGGCCGGCGAGGCGCCCCACCCCCTCGACGATGCGGACGCCCGCGTCGGCGACCTTCCTGCCGATGTCGCCGGACTGGTTCTCCGACAGGCTGCGCACCCGGTCCATGACCGCGACCATGTCGACGCACGCCCGCGACGCGATGTCGGCGCCACTCGGCAGCCGCACCCCGAGGCGGTGCGCGGTCTGCATCCACCCCATCGACTCGGCCGAGACGATGAGCGCCTTCGACGGCACGCAGTCCCAGAGCACGCTGTTGCCGCCGAGGCCCTCGCGTGACACGAGCGTGACGTCGGCGCCGGCCTCCGCGGCCACAAGCGCCGCCTCGTACCCACCCGGTCCCCCGCCGACGATGACGATCCGCATGCGGCCAAACCTATCCGGCGCCGGCCCGCGTCAACCTGCGGGGCGGCCCTCACCGACCGGGGCGGCTTCGCCGCGGGCGAGCCGCGCCACGCCGAGCAGGCTCAGCTCGGCGACGAGCTCGAGCAGCCGCACGGCCGCGGAGAGCAGCAGGGCCTGCGCCCCGCCGATCACCGGGGCGAGCGCGACGGCGATGATGCCCTCGCGCACCCCGAGCCCCCCGGGGGCGAAGACCGCGAGGGTCCCCGCGAGGCTGCCCAGGGCGTAGGTGCCCACAGCGGTCAGCGCGTGGGTCCGCAGGTCGCCCCCCACCGCGGCGAAGAGCGTGAGGAACGCCGTGTGGCGCAGCAGCGTGTTCGTGCCGTAGCGCGCGACGAACCGCCACATCGTGGGACGGTCGACGCCGACGCGCGTCGCGATGCCCGCGAAGCGGCCGCCGGTGACCCGGTCGACCAGGGGGCGGCGGGCCAGCGCGTCGACGGCCCGCAGCATCGCCTCGGGGTGCGCGACGGCTGCGACGATGCCCGCCGCGGGCAGGGCCGCCGCGGCCATCACCCAGCGGGCGTCCCCGGCGAGGGGCAGCCACCAGGGCACGGTGACGATGACGATCGTCGAGGTCACCATGAGCATCCACGTGAGCTCGAGCACGGTCGACAGCACCCCGGCGGTCGCCGGCACGCCGTAGCGGCGGCCGACGACCGCGCGGCTGCCGACCTGGGCGAGCGTCACCGTGTACCGCGAGATCTGCGACACCGACCACACCCACAGCGCGGTGCGGAAGGGCAGCCGCGGACCGGCCACGGCGACGATCGCCGACCAGTTCCACGCGAGCAGCGCGTTCGCGGTGAAGTAGACGGCCACCGCGAGGAGCGAGGGCGCCAGGCCGGGCAGTCCGCCGGCCTCCCCGACGGCCGCGCGGCGCTCGTAGAGCACGGTGGCGGCCACGGCGACGAGCGCGCCGAACAGCGCCCACGACCCGACGCGCAGCCACGCCCCCCGCCGGCCGCCCCCGCGGCCGGCCGCCGGCGGCGACGTCACGGCTGGTGCTGCGCGTCGCGCTCGCGGGCGGCAGGGCGGTCGGCCGCCTCCGGGGTCGCCTCGCGCGGCCTGACACCGGACGCCCGCCCCCGCGACCCGAGCACGAACGGCGCGTCGAGCAGGTACTCGAGCGGACCGCGTCGGAAGAAGGCGAGCCACGCCGTGGCGACGAGCGTCGCGGCGGCCATGAACGCGACGACCCGGACTCCCGCGCCCGCGACGTCGGCTGCCCGCACCGCCCGGGGGTCGGCGGCCATCGCCAGGATGTGCACGACGTAGACGGTGAACGCGAACTGGCCGAGGGCGACGAGGGGGCGCAGCAGTCGCGGCAGCATCTCGGCGACGACGAGGCACGCGGCGAGCGTCGCGACCGCCGCGGCGCCGGCCTGCCACAGCCACACGAAGGACTGGCTGTGCGGCTCGTCGTCGATCGCGAGGGCCCACCAGTCGGGGGCGTGGTCCGGGGTGACGGCGTTCAGCACGACGCCGGCCCACAGGGCGAGGAGCGCGACGACCGCACCGGCGGCGAGCGCGCGGGCCTGCACCCGCGGGTCGGCGAGGTCGAGCCTGCCGAGCCACATGCCGAGCAGCAGCGCACCGACCTGGGCGACGAGGGGGTACACCCCACCGACGAGCAGGCCGGTGAGGATCTGCGCCGGCGGGTCGGTGAGAGCGGGGGCGACGCCGGTGATGACGTCGGGTCGTGCCGTGGCGACGGCGACGAACACCGCCGGGCCCGCGACGAAAGCGGCCGCGGCGGCGGCGAGCAGCGCCCGGCGTGACCAGCCGACCGCGACGGCGGCGACGACGAAGAGCACGGCGAAGTCGGCGAGGATGACCGAGACGCCGTGCCCGAGCTCCTGCAGCGCGAGCCCGAGCGGCAGCAGCACGACGCTGCGCCACAGCAGCCGCTGGCGGGTGCGCGTGCGTGACGGCGACCGGCCCCGGTCGAGCAGCGACACCCCGACTCCCGCGACGAGCACGAACAGCAGCGCCGCTCTGCCCCGCGGCCCCTCGGGCAGGCCGGCCACCTGCCCGCCGGCGCCCGTCGGATCGGCGAGCGTGAAGTGCACCATGACCATGCCGAAGATCGCCACGGCCCGCGCGACGTCGATGCCGGCGATGCGCCGACCGCCCCGGACGGGCGCGGAGGCGCCGCCCTCGTCCGGCGGCGTCCGCGACGCCGCACTCATCGCGTGGCCGGACCGTCGGCGAGAGCGCCCCGCAGCGTGCGCCCGAACGCCCGGCCGGGCCGGGTGTGGTAGGCGTAGAGCGCGCGGCGCAGCGGCTGGTCCCAGCCGTGGGCGGTCACCGCGCGGCGGGCACGCTGGCGGACACCCTCCACCTCGACGAGCGCCCGCGCCCGCAGCGAGGCCGACAGCGCGATGACGATCGTGGACAGCGTGTAGGTGCCGTTCGCCCAGACGTCCTTGTTGCCCCGCGAGCCCTTGCCCATGTAGTAGGCGGCGATGCCACGCTCGACGAGCTCGGGCATGAGCAGCTGCATGTGCACGTCGCCGACGCTCTCCCTGAAGCCGCGGTCGACGGCGGGCATGTAGCCGACGAAGCGGTCCCCGACCGCGTAGCCGGTGCGAAAGCTCACCGGCCGGTCCCCGACGCAGAGGGCGCTGACGAGCAGCTCGCGCCCGGCGAAGCGGCGCCAGAGGTCGCGTAGATAGGGCTCGTCGCGCACGTTCGCATCGTACGCGCGGGTGTAGGCGACCCGCGAGCACAGCAGGCGGAAGAAGTGGTCGAACATCGCGTCCGCCTCGCGCGGCTCCACCCAGCGGATGGTGAGCGCGCCGTGCGCGCCGAGCTTGCGGATGTCGTGGCGCAGCCGCTTGCGGCGCTTCGTGCTGAGCGTCGCCCGGCAGTAGGCGTCGGGGTCCGTCCCGAACCGCGCGAACGCGCACTCGTAGCGCCGGTGGACCCGCGCGCCGGGGTAGGCGCGGGCCGCCTCGCCCGGCATTCCCTCGTCGTCGGCCACGTCGTGCAGCACCGCCACCGTCGCGCCCCGTGCCGGCGCAACGGGCGGCTGGGCGGGGTCGGGGAACACCCCGGGGAAGTCGCTCCTGCCGGCGGTGCGCAGCAGCCCGCCGTCGCGCACGAGCGGCACGCCCCACGCCCGCTGCCCGGTGAGCTCGAGACCGCGCTGCCGGCTCCAGTGCTCCGCGAGCGCGTCGGTGGGGAACACGCCAGCCCCCCGGGGCTAACGGAGCGGGCGTGCGGCGGTCACCGGTGGAACCGCACGCTGCGCTGCTCGACGGTCATGGGCGTCATGCTAGCGCGCCCGCTCCGCAGCCCCTGGCGCTAGGTTCGGGTCCCGTGACGCCTGCCCGCCCGTCGCCGTGATGGACCTGCACGCCCGCCTCGCCGCGGTCGTCGGGGCGACGCACGTGCTCGCCGACGCCGGCCTGCGGGCGCCCTACGAGACGGACTGGACGGGGCGGTTCTCCGGAAGGGCCTCGCTCGTCGTACGCCCTGCGAACACCCGGGAGGTTGCCGGGGTCATCCGCGCGTGCGCCGACGCGGGTGTGGCGGTCGTGCCGCAGGGCGGCAACACCGGTCTGGTCGGCGGCGGCGTGCCCCGCGGCGGCGAGGTCGTCGTGAGCCTCGCCCGGCTCACCGCCCTCGAACCCGTCGATGCCGCGGCGCGCGCGGTCGTGGCCGGTGCGGGGGCGACCCTCGCCCGCCTGCAGGCGCACGCCGCGGAGGCGGACCTCGCCTTCCCCGTCGACCTGGCCGCCCGCGAGACCGCCACGGTCGGTGGCCTCGTCGCCACCAACGCCGGCGGCGTGCACGTCCTGCGCTACGGCGCGATGCGCGCGCAGGTGCTCGGGGTCGAGGCGGTCCTCGCCGACGGCCGGGTCCTGTCGCACCTGTCGGGGCTCGCCAAGGACAACACCGGCTACCACCTGCCGAGCCTGCTCACCGGCAGCGAAGGCACACTCGCCGTGATCACCCGCGCCTGCCTGCGCCTCGTGCCGGCCCTGCCCGCGCGGGTGACCGCGCTGCTCGGCCTGGCGTCGACCGCCGACGCGCTCACGGTGCTCGCCCGCCTGCGCGCCGACCTGCCCTCGCTCGAGGCGGCGGAGATCTGCTACGCCGACGGCATCGCGCTCGTCGCCGCCCACACCGGCCTCGCCCTGCCGCTGCGAGGCCACCACCCCTGCTACCTCCTCGTCGAGTGCGCGGCGCCGCGGGACCCCACCGACGCGCTCGCCGAGGCGCTCGCGCACGCTCCCGAGGTCGCCGACGCCGCCGTCGCAACCGACCGGGCCGGGCGCGCCGGCCTGTGGGCGTTTCGCGAGCGCCACACCGAGGCCGTCGCCGCGCTGGGCGTCGGCGTGAAGCTCGACGTCACGCTCCGCCCGGGCGCGGTCGCGGCGTTCGAGGAGGCGGTGCGCCGGCAGGTCGCCGGCGTCGCACCCGGCGCCCGGACCCTCGTGTGGGGGCACCTCGGCGACGGCAACCTCCACGTCACCGTCGTGGGGCCCGAGCCGGGTGACGAGGCGGTCGAGGACGCCGTTCTCGGCCTCGTCGCGGAGGCGGGCGGGTCGATCAGCGCCGAGCACGGCATCGGTGTGGCGAAGACCCGCTGGTTGCCCCGCACGCGCAGCGCGGTCGACCTTGCGGTCATGCGGGCCGTGAAGCAGGCGTTGGACCCCGCGGGGCTGCTCAACCCCGGCGTGCTCTTCGCGCGCGTGCCCTCCACCACAGGCGAGGGGCTCCCCGCGGCGGGCGACGTGGAGTAAGGTTGCTGACGTGACCGGTCGGGTTGTCGGCAGCGGCCTTCCGCGCTACCTCGCGGGAGGTTGGCCGTGACGCGCGTCGTCGGCCCTGGTCAGGGCCCGGGCGCCGCAGGACCGCCCCCGGCGGCTGCGGACGCGCTGACCCCCGACCGCCCGGTCGATTCCCTCCTCCCCTCGCCGTTCCGCCCCTTTGCCCGGGCGCGGGCCTTCGGCGTGCGCACGGTCAAGGAGTCCGCTATGCCACCGCATCACTCGTCCACTTCCCGCGGCGGGAACGAGCCCGCCATTCGGGGTCGCGCGTGACGGCGTACCACGGCCCTGGTCAGGGCCGGCCGACCCCGCGGCGCAGGGACCTGCGGCCCGGCGCCCTCCTCGTCCTCGCGCTCGCCGTCCTGCTCGCCGCCTGCGGCCAGGAGCCGCCGCCCGAGGGCGCCCCGAGCGCCGAGGCGACCGAAGGGGTGCCCGACCCGCTCGCTGTCGGGCTGATCCCGAACGTCGCGCCCGACGAGCAGCGTGCGCGCTACCGCCCGCTCGAGGAGTACCTCGAGGGCGCCCTCGGCGTGGAGGTGGAGCTCTTCGTCGCCTCCGACTACGCAGGGGTGGTCGCGGCCATGGCCGCCGACCGCCTCGACCTCGCCTACCTCGGCGGCGTCACGTACGTCCAGGCCGAGCAGCAGGTCGACGTCACCCCGCTCGTCACCGAGGTCGACCGGGAGACGGGCGCCCGCGAGTACGTCTCGGTCATCGTCGTCCGCGACGACGCGCCGTTCACCGGCCTCGACGACGTGCTCGCGGCGGGTGGTCGCTTCGCCATGGGCGACGTCGCGTCGACGTCGGGCAGCCTGTACCCGCGGATCATGCTCATCGACGCCGGCGCGCGGTGCGACGCCCGCCGGCTGACCGTCTGCCCGCCCCTCGCCTCCGTCGACTTCACCGGCGGCCATGACGCCGCGGCCCAGGCCGTCCTCGCCGGCCACGCCGACGCGGCCGGCGTGGAGCGGCGCATCCTCAACCGCCTCGTCCGCGACGGCGCGGTTCCCGAGGGGGCGCTGCGCGTCGTCGCCGAGCACCCGGTCATGGGCTACCCGTGGGTGGCGCGGACCGCGCTGGGCCGCGCGGCGCACGAGGCGATCACCGACGCCTTCCTCGCCATCGACGACCCGGCGCTGCTCGACCTGCTCCGCGCCGGGTCCTACGAGACGGTGACCGCCGCGGACTACGACGAGATCCGCCGGCGCACCGCCGAGCTCGGGCTGCTGGAGCGGGCAGACCGGTGATACGTGTCGAGGGTCTCAGCGTGGACTTCCCCGCTCGGGGCATCCGGGCGGTCGACGGTGTCGACCTCGAGGTCCGCGCCGGGGAGCAGGTCGTGCTGCTCGGCCGCTCCGGCGCCGGAAAGACGACGTTGCTGCGGGCACTGCTCGGGGGGGTGCCCGCCGCCACCGGCAGCGTGCGCATCGGCGGGCGCAACCCGTGGGGCTCGCCGGCCGAGGTGCGTGCCCTGCGCCGCTCGACCGGGGTGATCCGCCAGGGCAACGACCTCGTGCTCGGCGTCAGCGCCCGGTTGAACGCCCTCATGGGCACCGCCTCGCAGTGGCGGCTGCGCGACTGGGTGACCGCGCTGCGCGGGCGCGTGCCGGCGGCGTACGCCGAGCGCCTCGCCGCCCTCGCCGACCACCACGGGATCGCCGACGCCCTCGACGCCCGCGTCCACGAGCTGTCCGGTGGCCAGCGCCAGCGCGTCGCCCTGTGCCGGGCGCTGCTGCCGGGGCCGACCCTCCTCCTCGCGGACGAGCCGACGAGCGGCCTCGACCCCGCCGCCGCGCAGACGGTTGTCGCGGCGCTGCGCGCCACCGAGGGTGTGACGCTCGTCGTCGCGACGCACGACCTCGGCGTCGCCCGGGCGTTCCCCCGCACCGTCGCGCTGCGTGAGGGCGCGGTCGTCTACGACGGGCCGGACTTCGACGCGCGCATCGCCGAGCGCGTCTACGGGGTGCCGGCGTGACGGCCCCCGAGACGGTCCTGCCGCAGGGGCCTCCGCCACCGGTTCCGCGACGCCCACCCCCGCCGGCCGGCGGGCGCGTCGCCAGGTGGGGCGGCGCCAGCCTCGTCGTCCTCGTCGTCGCCTGGTCCGTCGCCGGCACCGACATCGGCCTCGGGTCGCTGCTCGAGGGGCGCCAGGCCGGCCTGCGGATGCTGCGGTCCTTCCTCACCCCCGACCTGTCCGGCGAGTTCCTCGCCGTCGTCGCGTCCGCCGCGGTGGAGACGGTGCAGATCTCCGTCTCCGCCCTTCTGCTGTGCGTGCTGCTCGGGCTGCCCCTCGCCGCCCTCATCGCCGGCAACGTGCGGGCGCCCCGGCCGGTGGCCGCCACCGCCCGCGTCGTCGCCGCCGGCCTGCGGGGCATCCCCGAGCTGCTGTGGGCCCTGCTGTTCGTGGCCACCGTAGGCCCGGGTCCGGCCGCGGGTGTCTACGCGATCGCCCTGCACGGCGCCGGGCTGCTCGCCAAGCTCTGCAGCGAGCAGCTCGAGGCGGTCGACCCGGCACCCGTCGAGGCGCTGCGCCTGACCGGCGCGTCGCGGTCGGCGACCGCGCTGCTCGCGACCGTGCCGCAGGCCCGCAGCGGCATCGCGTCGCTCGTGCTCTACCAGTGGGAGTGCAACATCCGTGCGGCCACCATCGTCGGGCTCGTGAGCGCCGGCGGGATCGGCCAGGACCTCGTGATCTCCCTGAAGCTGTTCCGCTACTCAGAGGCGGGCACCCTCGTCCTCGCGATCGTGGCGATCATCCTCGCCGTCGACTTCTTCTCGCGCCTCGTCCGTCGCCGTCTCGGCGCGGCGTCCTGAGGGCTGCGCAGTCGGGCCCATGGCACGATGCGGCCATGCCCGGGGAACCTCTGCTCGCCGGCGTCGACGTCGGCACGACGAGGGTGAAGGCCGCCCTCTACGACACGCGCGGCCGGGCGGTCGCCTCAGCGGCGGTTCCCACGCCGACCCGCCCGCTCGGTCCCGGCCGCGCGGAGCACGACGCCGAGGCGCTGTGGGACGCCGCGGTCGCGGCGCTGCGGCAGGCGCTCGACGACGTCGCGGACCCGGGGCGCATCGCAAGCGTCGCGGTGGCGAGCATGGCCGAGGCGGGCGTCCCCCTCGACGCGTCGGGTGAGCCGACCGCGCCGGTGATCGCCTGGTTCGACCGGCGGGCGGAACCGCAGGCCCGCCGGCTCGCCGAGGCGATCGGCGCCGTGCGTCTGCGCACCCTCACCGGCGTTCCGCCCCAGCCGATCTACGGCGTCTGCAAGCTCGCGTGGCTGGCCGACCACAGACCCGACGCCTTCGCGCGCGCCCGTGTGTGGCTCAACATCGCCGACTACATCGCCTACCGCCTGTCCGGCGTGCACGCCACGGACCTGTCCCTCGCGACCCGGACCGGCGCGCTCGACCTGCGGGCGCGCGCCTGGTCGCGCGAGGTGCTCGCCGCCGCGGGCGTGCCCCGGCCGCTGCTCGCGCCGCTCGTGGCGAGCGGCACCGCCCTCGGCGGCGTGACGCGCGAGGCGGCCAGGGTGACGGGTCTTGCGGAGCACACCGTCGTCGGCGCGGGAGGCCACGACCACATCTGCGGTGCGCTCGCGGCGGGGGTCGTCGACCCGGGGCGCGCGCTCGACTCGATCGGCACCGCCGAGTCCGTGCTCGTGCCGCTCACCGCACCGCTGCCGACCGGCGAGGACGCGCCCCGCTACTCGCAGGGCGTGCACGTGGCCGCGGGCCGCTGGTACGCGTCCACCGGCGTCCACGCCGGCGGTGCGAGCATCGACTGGGTGACCGGGCTCGTCGCCGGCCGCGCCGACCGCGCCGGGCTGCTCGCCGAGGCCGCCACCGTGCCGATCGGGGCCCACGGCGTCGTCTTCGCCCCCCACGTCCACCTGCCCGGCGTGACCGACGGCGCCCAGGGCGCCCTCGCGGGGCTGACCCCGGACACGAGCGGGCCGGTCATCGTGCGGGCGGTGCTCGAGGGCCTCGCCGTGGCCGCCTGCGACGTCCTCCACCGGCTCGTCGCGCAGGCGGCGCACCCTGCCGCGCCCGAGGTGCGGGTCATCGGCGGGGGCGCCCGCAACGCCCTGCTGCTCGCCATCAAGGCGGCCGTGGGGGGCCGGTCGCTGCGCCGGCCCGACCTCACGGAGGCGACCGCCCTCGGCGCGGCGCTGCTCGGCGGTGTAGCCGCGGGGGTGTTCAACGACACGCACGCGGCAGCGGCCGCGGTCGCGGCCGACCTCGACGAGGTCACCCCCGCCGACGAGGACGTGGCCGCCTACGCCGCGGTGGCCGCGCGTGTCCGCGCGCTCTCCTGCCTGCAGCGTGCCGCCCCTGGCAGGTGAATCCCGCCACGCCGCGCGGCGGTCGACGCGCAGCGCCGAAGAACCCGGGGCACCCGCTGGCGAACACCTTCGTTAGAGTGTCGGCATCACCTACTCGATCATCGCCCGGGACGCGGGCACGGGAGAGATGGGGATCGCCTGCCACTCGCAGGCGTTCGCCGTCGGCAGCAGCGTCCCGTGGGCGCTGCCGGGCTACGGCGCCGTCGCGACCCAGTCCATGGGCGAGCCGATGTACGGGGAGCTCGGTCTCGACACCCTGCGGGGAGGGCTCACCGCCGCTGAGGCGCTGACCGCCCTGCGCAGCGTCGACCGCCATCCGGAGCGCCGGCAGGTCGGCATGGTGGACGGCCAGGGGAACTTCGCCGCCTACACCGGCGACGCGTGCGTCGGCGCGGCCGGCCACCGCTTCGGCAAGGGCTGCGTCGCGCTGGCGAACATGGTCACGTCCGAGGACGTGTGGGTCGCCATGGTGGAGAGCTTCGAGCGGTCCTCCGGTCGCCTGCCTGATCGGCTCGTCGCCGCGCTGCACGCCGCGGAGGCGGCCGGCGGGGACATCCGCGGGGAGCGTTCCGCCGCGATCCTCGTCGTGCGCGCCGAGCGCACCGGCCGCCCCTGGCGCGACCAGATCGTCGACATCCGTGTCGACGACCACCCCGCAGCCGTCGCCGAGCTCAGCCGGCTCGTGACGCACAGCGCCCGCTACCACGTCATGGTCCACGCCTTCGAGCGGGCGCTCGACGGTCAGGTCGACCGGGCCCAGGAGCTCCTCGAAACCGTCGAGCCCCCCGACCCCGCAACCGAGGGGGACCTCAGCATGTGGCGCGCGGTCATCCTCGGGCTGGCGGGTCGGACCGACGCCGCTCGCGAGCAGCTCCGCGAGCTCGAGAAGGCCTCACCCGAGTTCGTGGAGGCGGTGACGCGCTTCAGGACGGCAGGGCTCGTCGACGACCCCACCCTGTTCGACCGCATCCTGCCCTGAGGTCCCCGCAGGGCGGCGGGTCACCACAGCGACGTGACGGAGACCGTCTACTGCGGCATGGTGACGAGCTCGAGCGAGGCCCCCCTGGGGGTCGCTCACGGCCGAGGGTCGCCTGTAGGGGGAGTCGGCCGGCTCGCGCTGCACGGTGCCGCCGAGCTCGCGAACCTGCGCCGTCGCGGCGTCCACGTCGGCGACGGCGAAGTAGGGGACCCGGTGCGGCGGTACGCCCTACGGGTAGAGGCCGGCCATCAGGAGCATCCCGCCGACGGGGCGGTCGTCGACGCGGAAGGTCCGGTAGGCGGGGCCCCGGTCAGCCTACGCGCTACCGGGCGTCGGCGGGACGGTACCGGCCGAACACCCCACGCAGGGTGTCGCACACCTCCCCGACGGTCGCCATGGCGCGCAACGCCTCCTTCATCACCGGCAGGAGGTTCGCGTCGCCGCGCGCCGCCCGGTCGACGTCGGCGAGCGCGGCCCCGACGGCCTCGGCGTCCCGTTCGCTGCGGACGCGCGCGAGCCTTGCGATCTGGTCGTCGCGCACGGTGTCGTCGACCCGCTGCAGGTCCGGCTCGATGTCCTCGTCGACGGTGTAGCGGTTCACGCCGACGACGATCTGCTCGCCCGCCTCGATCCGTTGCGTGAGCTCGTAGGCGCTGCGTTCGATCTCGCCCTTCTGGAAGCCGGCCTCGATCGCCCGCACGGCCCCGCCCATCTCGGCGATGCGGTCGAGGTAGTCGGTCGCCTGGCGTTCGACCTCGTCGGTGAGCGACTCGACGAACCAGCTGCCGGCCAGGGGGTCGGCGGTCAGCGGCACGTCGGTCTCGTGGGCGATGACCTGCTGGGTGCGCAGCGCCAGCCGCGCGGCGGACTCCGAGGGCAGCGCGAGCGCCTCGTCGAAGGCGTTCGCGTGCAGCGACTGCGTGCCCCCGAGCGTGGCGGCCAACGCCTGCACGGTCACGCGGACGAGGTTCACCTCGGCCTGCTGGGCCGTCAGCTGAACACCGGCGGTCTGCGTGTGGAAGCGCAGCATCATCGACCGCGGGTCGCGGGCGTGGTAGCGCTCGCGCATGACCCGCGCCCACATCCGTCTCGCCGCCCGGAACTTGGCGACCTCCTCGAGCAGGGAGGAGCGCGCCACGAAGAAGAACGACAGCCGGGGCGCGAACGCGTCGACGTCGAGGCCCGCGCCGACCGCGGCGTCGACGTAGGCGATGGCGTCAGCGAGCGTGAAGGCGACCTCCTGGGTTGCCGTCGCCCCGGCCTCGCCGATGTGGTAGCCGGAGATCGAGATGGTGTTGAAGCTCGGCAGCTCCCGCGCGCAGTAGGCGAAGGTGTCGGTGACGATCCGCAGGCTGGGCTCGGGCGGGAAGATGTAGGTGCCCCGGGCGATGTACTCCTTCAGCACGTCGTTCTGGATCGTGCCGCGGAGCTTGGCGGGCTCCACGCCCTGCCCTTCGCCGACGAGCTGGTAGAGCAGGAGCAGCATCGCCGCCGGCGCGTTGATCGTCATCGACGTCGAAACTTCGTCGAGGGGGATCCCGTCGAACAGGGCGCGCATGTCGGCCAGCGAGTCGATCGCCACCCCGACCTTGCCGACCTCCCCGGCGGCGAGGTCGTGATCGGAGTCGTAGCCCATCTGCGTCGGCAGGTCGAAGGCGACCGAGAGGCCGGTCTGGCCCTGGGCGAGCAGGTACTTGTAGCGAGCGTTGGACTGCGCGGCGGTCGCGAACCCCGCGTACTGACGCATCGTCCACAACCGTCCCCGGTACATCGAGGCGTGGACGCCGCGGGTGAACGGGTAGGCGCCCGGGTCACCGAGGTCGCGGTCGTAGTCGAGCGGGGCGTCGTCGGGGCGGTAGACCGCCTTGGCCGGGATCCCCGATGCGGTGACGTGGTCCCGGGAGTCGCTGCCCATGGGCGGCGAGTGTACGCGGCTACTCGACGGCGAAGGCGCCGACCATGCCCTCGCGCTCGTGCGTGTGCGGCCGGCAGTACAGCAGGTAGGTCCCCGCACGGTCGGGGGTGAACTCGACGAGCACCTCGCTGCCGGGCTTCACGATGGCGTCGACACCGAGCTCGTCGATCGTGAAGGTGTGCAGGGCAAGGTCGTCGTTGCGGACGACGAACCGCGCCGGCCTGCCCTCGCGAACGGTCAGCGTGGCGGGCTCGAACGCGAAGCCCACCATGGTCACGGGCTCGGCGCCGAACCGGTCGAGCGCGCTCACCGTGTGGCGACCGGACAGCGTGAGCGCGCCCGACAGCACCGCCAGCCCCGCGAGCGCAACGGCCGCGGCGGTGGTGACCGCCCGCTGGGCGGGGGCCGGCCGGCTGTCCGCGCGGCGGCGCTCGTGGAGCAGCGACGCGGCGGAGCCGCCGGCCGCGAGCAGGGCGCCGAGGAGCAGGCTCACCGAGGGGAAGAAGTCGAAGAAGCTGTCGGGGTGCCGGAGCGTTTGCGGAGCGAACGGCGCGGCCACGACGAGCAGGCCGAGGCTGGCCACCAGGCCGACCGCCCGGCCCCACACGCCGCGGTGCCACACCGCGGCAGCCCCGAGCGGCACGGCGACGAAGGGGGCGACGAACCCGGCCGCGGACAGCCCTTCGGGAGCGAGGACCCAGAGCGGCGCGGTCGCCGCCGCGAGCAGCCCGAGCAGGGCGACCCCGCGATAGGCGGGCGGCGTCACGCGCACCTCCTCGCTGCCGACCTCCGCCGCGGCCGGCGTGGCCCTCACCCTGTCCTCCTCGACGATCATCGTCATCGCCTCCATCGACACGGTACGCCGAACCCCCGGCGCGCGACATGGCGCAGCCTGGTGCGTCGACGGGGGTGGCTACCCCCCGGGGCTGCCCCTGCGGTCCCCGCCGGGCGAGCCCGCCTATGCTTCCTGGCATGCCGATCCGGGTCGTGCTGGCGGAGGACAGCTACCTCGTGCGCGAGGGTGTTCGCATGCTCATCGAGACGGAACCCGAGCTCGAGCTCACGGCGAGCTGCGGGGACCTCGACGCCCTCCTCGCGGCGGTCGAGGAGACCCAACCCGACGTCGTCCTCAGCGACATCCGCATGCCGCCGACCGGCACCGACGAGGGCATCCGCGCCGCCGCGCAGCTGCGGCAGACCCACCCCCAGACCGGGTTCGTGGTGCTGAGCCAGTACGTCGAGCCGGAGTACGCCCTCGCGCTGTTCCGGGACGGCTCCGAGCGCCGCGCCTACCTGTTGAAGGAGCGGGTGGCCGACCTCGACCAGCTGCTCGCCGCCATCCGGGCGGTCGCCTCCGGCGGGTCGGTCGTGGACCCCAAGGTCGTCGACGCGCTCGTCGAGGGTCGCTCGCGCCAGCAGCAGTCGACCCTCGACCGGCTGACGCCCCGCGAGCAGGAGGTCCTGGCCGAGATCGCCCAGGGCAAGAACAACGCCGCCATCGCCAGCACGCTCTTCCTCACCGAGCGGGCGGTCGAGAAGCACATCAACGCGATCTTCTCCAAGCTCGGACTCACCGACCAGCGCGACACGCACCGGCGGGTGCAGGCCGTGCTGCTCTACCTCGCCGAGCGCGGGGCGTGACGCGGGAGGCCACCCCCCTGCGAAACTGGGGTACTGGCACGTGCGCGCGCCACCCCGGGGAGCGGCAGTATGGCTGATATGGAATCAGCGGAGGTCCGGGTGCTCATCGTCGACGACCAGGCGGCGTTCCGACAGGCCGCCCACCTCGTCGTCGAGCTCACCGACGGCTTCGCGGTCGTCGGGGAGGCGGAGAGCGGCGAGGAGTCGGTCGAGCGCGCCTTCGAGCTCCAGCCAGACCTCGTGCTCATGGACGTGAACCTGCCGGGAATCGACGGGCTCGAGGCCACCCGGCGGATCCTCGCGCAGGTCGAGGGCGTCCGGGTGGTCGTGCTGTCGACCTACGAGCCGAGCGAGTACGCGCCCCGTGCCGCGGCCGCCGGCGCCCTCGCCTACATCCCCAAGTCCGCCCTCGACCCCGACAGCCTCGAGGCGGCCTGGCTCACCTCCGCCCCGGCCTGACGGTGGCCCTCTGCGGCGAGCCGGTGGACGGAATCAGGCCGCGACGCCGGCGTGGATGCGGAAGGCGGTCACCGGGGTCTGGCGCCCCTTGACGAGGGCGGGCGCGATCCGCTCCAGCGGCGGCTTGCGCGCCAGGCCCTCGACCGTGGCGGCGGACAGCACGGTCTCGCCCGGCTCCGCCCACTGCTGGAGGCGCTGCGCGAGGTTGACCGTGTCGCCCACGACGGAGTACTCCAGGCGCTCCTCGGAGCCGAGGAGCGCCGCCGCCACCCGGCCGGTCGACAGCCCGATTCCCAGGCCGAAGGGGGCCAGGCCCTCCGCCTCCCAGGCGCGGTTCACCGCCGCCTGCGCGGCATGCATCGCCTGCGCCGCCGCGACCGCCCGGTCGGCGTGGTCGGACTGGGGGGTGGGCGCCCCGAACACCCCCATCACCGCGTCACCGACGAACTGCATGACGGTGCCGCCCTCGGCGAGCAGCGCATGGTTCATCTCGGCGCGGTGGGCGCCGAGCTGGCGGGCGAGCAGGCTCGGGTCGGTGCGCTCGGCGATCCCGGAGTAGCCGCGGATGTCGGACATGAGGACGGTGACCTCGAGGGTCTCGGTCTCGCCGATGCGCCGCCCCTCGGCCCGCAGCTTCTCCGCGATGCCCCCCGGCAGCAGGCGGGAGAGCGTCTCGCCCTGCTCCTCGCGGTCGACGATCGCCTGGTGCAGGAGCTTGAGGCGCTCCAGGCAGCCGTGCTGCCCCGCGCTGAGGCCCTGCGCGAGCTTCAGGAAGAGCTGCTCGATCGCGTCGTCGATGTCCGCGGCGGTGGTCTGGCGAACGACGGCGATCGCCTTGATGGGCTTGCCCTCGGCGACCATGCGGAGCAGGTCCTCCTCCGAGGGGGAGAGTCCCGAGTCGCTGCGCACCGGCTTGAGGAGGGCCTCGACGATCTTCGGGTCGAGCGTCGACCCTCCCGAGGCGACCTCCCGGATCGCGCGGGCGAGCTGGTCGCCCTCCGCCACCCGGTCCTTCAGCAGGTAGGCGTAGCCGGCGGCTCCCTCGCTCAGCAGCGACACGGCGTACTCGGGGTCGTCGTACTGGGACAGGATGACGACCCCCGTGCCGGGATGGCGCTTGCGCAGCTCCTTGGCGGCGTCGATGCCCTCGCGCTGGAACGACGGGGGCATGCGGATGTCGGTGACGAGCACGCGCGGCGGGTTGTCCGCGGTGGCGGCGACAAGCTCGTCGTAGTCACCCGCGACCCCGATGACGGCGAGGTCGTCCTCGAGTCCGAGCAGCGCGCGGACGCCCTCGCGAACGATGAGGTTGTCGTCGGCGAGGAACACCGTGATGGCGTCGTCCGCCACTAGCCGCCCTCCACCCGGTCCAGCACCGCCGCGTCCGGCCCCCCGCCGTTCGCGAGCGGCACGGAACCGGTGACGGTGGTGCCCTCACCGGGGGCGGATCCGACCACGAGGCGGCCACCGAGCGCGTCGACGCGGTCGGCCATGTTCTGCAGCCCGAGCCCGTGTGCCGTCTTCACCGGGTCGAAGCCATGCCCGTCGTCGGTCACGGTGAACCGCAGGGTTTCACCGTCGTCGACGAGGCTGATCTCCGCGCGCGACGCCTCTGCGTACTTCGCGATGTTCTGCAGCGCCTCGAGGCAGCAGAAGTACACCGCGGCCTCGAGCGCCTGGTCGTAGCGACCAATCCCCTCCGCGGACACCGCCACCGGCAAGGGCGCCTTCGCCGCCTGCGCGCGCAGCGCGGCGGGCAGCCCCTCGGCGGCGAGCAGCGGCGGGTAGATCCCCCGGGCGAGGTCGCGCAGCGTGTCGATCGCCTCGTCGGTCTCCGCGGCCAGGGTGTGCAGCAGCTCGTCGACAGGCCGGCCCTTCTCCACCATGCGCTCGGCGAGGCGGATCTTCACCTTGAGCGCGACGAGCTGCTGCTGCGCACCGTCGTGGATGTTGCGCTCGAGGCGCCGGCGGACCTCGTCCTGGGCCGACACGAGGCGTTGGCGCGAGGCCCTCAGCTCCGCGAGGCGCTCGAGCAGCTCGGTGGTCAGCCGCGCGTTGCGCAGGACGAGTCCGGCCTGGGCGGCGAGGTCGCCGAGGAGCTTCTCCTCGGTCGGGCCCAGGCCCTCCGACCCGGGCTTCTTGACGCTGAGCGCGCCGAGCAGCTCGCCCTGGTGGCGCACCGGGCAGGCGGCGGTGACGTGACCGAGCGGCGGCAGCTCCCTGTTCAGCAGGGGGATGGGGGCGGGGGTCGACGCCTGCGCCGGCCAGGAGGCGGCCGGCCGCAGCTCCCCGCCGACGGCGAGCCACACGTCCACGCGCCGCGCCGCCGTGCCCTCGGCCAGCACGCGCGCCATGCGCGCCAGCGTCTCCTCCGTGGGAACCGCCTCGGCGACGCGCTCGGCGAACGCCGACAGGACCTCGTAGGGGGTGGCGCGCCGCCCGTACACGAGGCGGTTGGCTAGGCGCTGCGCGCGTTCCCGGGCCGGCTGGAAGGCGACCGCGACGACCCCGGTGGCCACGACCGAGAGCAGGACGCTGTCGCCCTGCGCGCCGACCACCCGCCCGACGCCGACGACGAGGCCGATGTAGACGGCGCCGACGAAACCGGCGAGCAGCCCGTACACGATCGTCCGGCTGATGACCCGCTCGATGTTCCACAGCCGGAACCGCAGGAGGCCGACGAACAGGGCGATGGGGATGATCGCGAAGACCGGCTGGAAGATGCGGAAGAGCTCCGCCGGGATGACGGTGATGGCACGGCCCTCGAAGGTCTCCATGGCCGACTGGGTGACGCCCTGTGTGAGGACGTAGAGGCCCAGGAGCAGGGCAGGCGTGAGCGCCCAGAACAGCAGGCGGCCCTGCTGGTGCTCGACGGGTGAGCGGGACCGCCGGTAGCGGTAGGCCTGGGAGGCCACCCCCACGGCCGGAGTGAGGAGGCCGAAGACGATGACGACGGCGAGGGTCCGCGAGGTGCCCACCAGCCGGAAGCCGAGGGCGGCGACGGCCGCCGTGGCGGCGACGTAGAACGCGACGAGCGCTCCCCGCGACCAGCGGGGCACGAGCCGCCCGTCGGGGAACAGCAGCAGCGCGAGGACGTAGGAGACGGTCGCGACGAGGTGGAACGCGTCGTGCACGATCGTGTCGAGCAGCGTCCCCTCGAGCTCCTCGTACACGCCGTAGGCCTGGAGGTTGAAGATCGCCGCCGTGCCGACCATGCCGAGCACGAGCAGGCGGGCGGTCCGGTCACGCGGACGCAGCCAGAGCAGCAAGGCGGCGAGGGCGAGGTTGAACAGGCTGAATACGTAGTCGATCGCGAGCTGGGCCGGAGGCTGCGCGTGGTGCGAGGCCTTCGCCATGGCCTCCGCCCCCCGTCCGAGCAGGGTGTCGAGCACGCCGTGGTAGTGCAGCGTCTCGTGCAGCCCCGGAACCGCCGCCGCGACGGCCGAGACGACGCCCATGCCGAGCACGACGAGCGCAAAGCCGGCGTAGGCGGCGAGGAAGGCGAAGAACAGCCAGTCGCCACGCGTGGTCTGCGAGCGCTCGGCCGGCCTCTCGACCACCGCCGGCGAGGGTGGAGCGGCTGCGTCGGTGGCGGCCGTCATGCGGTTTTCCGGTCTTGGGCCGTCCGGCTAGCGGACGACGACCTCGCCCACCATCTGCGGATGGATGAGGCACGCGTAGGGATAGGTGCCGGGGCGGGTGAAGGTGAGCCGGTAGGCGTCCTCCCAGAACGCCCCGGAGGAGATGAAGCCCGAGCCGTCCCATTCGCCGGCGTCGACGACGACCGGCTCGGGCGGCTCGGCGCCCTCGGGAGGTGGGCCCTCGCCCTCTCCGCCCTCCGGCTCCGGGGCCCCGGGGCTGTTGACCGGCTCGACGGCCTCCGGGCTCAGCGTCACGGTGCCGTCCTCGGCGACGGTGAGCTGCGCGAAGTACTCCGGGACGTCGAAGCTGACCGTGTGCAGGCCGGCGAAGTGCCAGGTGACCGCCTCGCCGGCGCCGACCTCCACGCGGCGCGGGATGAACTCGTTGATGCCCGCGTGGCCGGCCTCCTCGCTCCAGTAGCCGGCGATCGGCTTCGGCAGAGTGCGACCCTCGACCTCGACCGCGTCCCCGGCCTCGATGACCTGCTGGTAGGCCGTCCGCAGCGGCTGCGCCATCTCCTCGATCTCGGCGCGGGCCTGCCGGGCCACGTCGGCCTGCGAGGGGATCTCGACGTCGGGCTCGACGACCGTGATCGTCCCCGCCTGGAACGGCCCGTGGAGGTTGCAGTAGTAGTTGTAGACGCCCGGGGCGATGTCGTCGGCCAGCTCGACGCGGAACTCGTTGCCCCGCGGGCCCTCGTAGTGGATGTAGCCGCTGTTGTAGTAGGTCTGGCGTCCGTTGAACGCCGGCTGGCGCTGCTGCTCCTCACCGCACGGGGTGTTGGGGTCCTCCGGCGGCGCCCCCTCCTCGAGGAAGCACGGCTGCGCGGCGTTCTGCTGGATCGCGAAGTCGTCGCTCTCGTGGTCCATCATCGACGGCAGCGGCGCCATCGCCGCGTCGGCCTGCTCGAAGACCTCCGGCGGGATCTCCTCGTCGGGCACGTCCCCGTACTGCTCGATGAGCGGGCCGAGGACGTTCATCATCTCGTCGACCATCGTGCCCATCGTCACGCTGTGCGGCTCGCCGGTCCACTCCTGCTTGAACACGACGGTGGAGCCGGGGTGGACGGTGACCTCCTTCGGGAAGTACGCGATGAACGAGCTGGCGACCTCGTCGTCCTGGTAGTCGACGAGCACCTCGCGGGTGTCACCGCCATCGCCTGCCGCGCACGCCGCCGCCAGGATCATGAACCCACCCACGAGCAGCCCGCTCCTCCGCCTCACCCGTTCCCCCTCGTCCCGCAACCCGCGCCTCGACGAAGTGTGCATCTCCCGGAGAGACCCTGCAATGGGTGCGTGCACCCCTGACCGGGCGGAGGCATGCATCCCCGGGCCGGGGGGCGGGGCGGAGGGCCCGAAGGTGGC
>DATLGH010000056.1 GCA_035540635.1 Egibacteraceae bacterium
CGGCAACCCCCCGGCGCCCGACCCCGGGAACGGGTCCCCACCCACCACCGCAGAACGCGTCGAAGGGGGCCGTCGCGTCCGTCCGGAGCCGACGAAAGGGCCGTACCCGGAGGCGGAGGACGGATGCGACGGCCCCCCAACACCGAGCCGTTCAAGCGCCTCGACGGCGGGGACCCGCTCGACGCGGTACGCGCGCGCCGAGCGGTTGACGTCGAGGGGCAGCACGCACACCCCGAACTGCCGGGCGTCCTCCAGCAGCAGTCGGCGCGGGTACATGCCGGGGTCGTGGGTGAGCAGCCCGGCGACGAACTCGGGGAGGTAGTGGCGTTTCAACCACGCCGAGCGGTACGTCGGCACGGCGAACGCGGCGGCGTGGGCCTTGCAGAACCCGAACGAGGCGAACTGGGCGAGGGCGTCCCACAGCGAGACGGCGGTGGCCTCGTCGATGCCCCGCTGGCGGCAGCCGTCGAGGACCCAGTCGCGCAGGCTGGCGGCCTCGTCGGGTTGGCCGAGGCGCCGGCGCACGAGGTCGGCGGTGGACAGGTCGCAGCCGGTGACCTCGGCGACGCAGCGCATGACCTGCTCGTGGTAGACGATGACGCCGTAGGTCTCACGGAGTGCGCGCTCCAGCAGCGGATGCGGATAGAGGACCTCGGCCTTGCCTTCCGATGCGCTACCGCCTTGGGCTGCTCGAGCGCGCCGGCGTCGGAGGAACGGGCCGACCATGTCGCCCTTGACCGGACCGGGCCGGAACAGGGAGATGTCGACGACGAGGTCGCTCACGTGCTCGGGCTGGAACTTGCCGATGAGCTCGCGCTGGCCGGGCGACTCGATCTGGAACATCCCGAGCGTGCGGGTGGAGCGGATGAGCTCGTAGGTCGCCGCGTCGTCCCACGGCACCGTGGAGAGGTCGATCTCGGCGCCGCGGGTGCGTGCCACCTCCTCGACGCAGTGCGCCATCGACGACAGCATCCGCACGGCGAGCACGTCGAGCTTGCAGAGGCCCAGCGCCTCGACGTCGTCCTTGTCGAACTGCGCCATCGCGAAGCCGGCAGAAGCCCCGGGGCCCGCTCCCCTGGTGGCGCTGCGCTCGAGCGGCACGACGTCGCGCAGTGTGGCGTCGGCGAGCAGCACGCCCGAGGGGTGCAGGGCGACGTGGCGGGGCAGGCCGTCGAGGCGGCAGACGAGGTCGAACAGCAGCCGCAGGTGCGCGCGGTCGAGGTTCTGGCCGGCCAGCTCGGGCAGCGTGTCGAGGGCGGTGCGGACGTCGCGGGCGCGGATGTGGGGGAAGGCCTTGGCGATGGCGTCGACCTCGCCGGCGGGCAGGCCGATGGCCTTGCCGACCTCGCGGATCGCCATGCGCGCCTTGAACGTCTCGATCATGGACACGCAGGCGACCCGGTCGTCGCCGTAGCGGGCGAGCAGGTCGGCGT
Source organism: Egibacteraceae bacterium (assembly GCA_035540635.1). Lineage (NCBI taxonomy): Bacteria > Bacillati > Actinomycetota > Nitriliruptoria > Egibacterales > Egibacteraceae > Egibacteraceae bacterium. Next base: position 1,434 of record DATLGH010000056.1, read on the forward strand.
AGATGTCCTCGCGCCGGGCGCTCTCCACGTCGAGGTCGATGTCGGGCAGGTCGTCGCGGTAGGGGTTCATGAAGCGCTCGAACACGAGGTCGTGGGCGATCGGGTCGACGTCGGAGATCCGCAGGCAGTAGCACACGAGGCTGCCGGCCGCCGAGCCGCGGCAGGCGACCATGATCTGCTTGTCGCGGATGCGCTCGACGATCTCGGCGACCGTGAGGAAGTAGGGCGCGAGGCCGAGGCGGGCGACCATGGCGAGCTCGGCGTCGAGCAGGTCGCGGTGGCGGCGGCGGGGGCGCGGGTAGCGCTCGGCGAGGCCGGCCTCGCAGCGGGCGCGCAGCTCGGCGCCGGCGTCGCGCCCCTGCTCGCCGCGGAAGTCGGGCACCCGCAGCCGCCCGAGGCCGAGGTCGACCCGGCAGCGGTCGGCGACGTCGGCGGCGCCCGCGAGCGCGTCGGGCCGCTCGGCGAACACCGCCGCCATCTCGGCGGGGCTCTTCAGGTACCCCTGGTCGTTGCGCCGGCGGGTGTGTCGGGGGTCGAGCGGCACCTGGCCGCGGATCGCCTCCATGACGTCGGCGACCCGGGCGTCGGCGGGGTTGAGGTAGCGGGGCGCCTGGTGGGCGAGCGCGCGCAGGCCGAGCCGGTCGGCGAGGCCGAAGCGGGCGCGGGCGCGGGCGTCGTCACCGGGGGCGCGGTGGTGGGTGACCCCGACGAGGACGCTGGAGGGCCCGACGAGGTCCATCCACCGGCGGGCCTCGGCCGCGGCGGCGTCGGGCTGCCCCGCGTCGAGCAGCCGGCCGACCGGCGAGTCGTCGGCGAGCAGCACGTCGAGGCCGCCCCGGCCGGCCCAGCGCGCCAGCTGCGACCAGGGGGCCTGCGGCTCGCCGCGGGGCGATGACAGGTGGTGGTCGGTGACGAGTCGGCACAGGTGCGCGTAGCCGTCCTGGGTGCGGGCCACGAGCGTGATCCGCGCGGGGTCACCCTCGAGCCACGCCGGCCCCGACCGCGGTCCCTTCGCGAGCGCCCCCCGGGCCCGGCGGTCGGCCCACCCCGGCCGGGCGGGGTCGTGCGCGAGCGCGAGGTCCGCGCCGAAGATCGGGCGGATCCCGACCACCGCGCACGCCTCGGCCACGCGCACCGCCCCGTACAGCCCGCCGCGGTCGGCGACGCCGACCGCCTCCATGCCGCGCTCCCAGGTCGCCACGGCGAGCTCGCGCGGCCGGATCACCCCGTCGCGCAGGGAGAACGCCGTCGTCGCCGCGAGGTGCGCGAACCCTCCCACCGCACGTCTCCTGTGGTCAGCGGCGGGGGAAGGAACCGCCAGAGGAACGGGTGTTCGACAACTGTAGGCGGTGGACGGTCAACGGGCAACCCGAGTCGGCTGCGGGCTCACGCAGCGCCTGGGCCGGGCGCCCACACCCACGGACCGTGAGCAGCCCGCGTCCTGGTGGCGGCGACGCGGTCAGGCGATCGACACGATCGTCGCGCCGACCTCGACGAGGTCGTAGAGCACGACGACGTCGTCGTTCGTGAGGCGCACGCAGCCCTTCGACGCGTCCCTGCCGATCGAGTTGACGTTCGCGGTGCCGTGGAAGCGGATCGCCGGGGCGTTCCAGTTCAGCGCGCGGACACCGAGGGGGTTGTTCACCCCCGGGCCGATCCTGGCGGGCATGTTCCTCCCCCACCCGTTCGGCGAGGGGTTCACCCACGTCGGCATGTGCCGCTTCTCGGTGATCTCGTAGACGCCGGTGGGTGTGCGGTACCCGGAGGTGCCGACCGCGACGTTCCAGGAGTGCGTGAGCCGCCCGTCCTGGTAGAGCTCGAGGAGGTGCTGGCTCTGCCGCAGCAGCAGCACCTGCGAGAAGTCGGCCGTGGTCTTCTCCGCCAGCACGGGGTGCACGGCGAGGTCCACGGCGTCCTGTCCCGAGTCGAGGGCCGCGAGCAACGCCGCCGCGCCCGCCTCGGTGTCGAGCACCTGACCCTGCGTCTCGGGCACGATCGTGAACTGGTCACCGCTCACCTGCACCGCGGCGTCGCGCGCCGGCACGTGCAGCTCCGCGGCCACCGTGTCGATGAACGCCCGGACCCCCTCCTCAACGGGCGTGACGGCGAGCTCGTCGTCGAGCGTCAGGCCCTCGCCGAACCAGCGCATGCGGGCGAGCGCGGGCATCGAGGCCGACTCGCTCGCCTCGATCGCCGCCTCGACGAGGCGCTCGGCGTTCGTCGTCGCGCCGAGCTCCCGGGGAGTCGTCGTCCACTGCTGGTGCTGCCAGCGGACGGTGACCGTCCGGTCGAGGTCGGGGGCGGCGACCTCCTCGGTGGCGGCGATCGCCTCCCCGCGCGTGAGGCCGCTGAGGTCGACGCCCGCTACGGTGACGCCCGGCAGAACCCGCCCGTCGTACTCGTTGGCGTAGGCGTGCGCCCCGGCGATCACCCCCGCGCCGGTCAGCGCGAGGACGAGGGCCATGGCGAGCGTGACCCACCAGGCAAGGCGGGGAACCCACCGATCAGAGACGAAAACCGGCACGCCGATACCCTTTCCCGCGTGGAACCGTCGCGAACACTACTCCCCCTCGGCAAGCCGGTCGAACCCCTACCTCCCCCCCCGAGGGGCCCCTCAAC
>DATLGH010000057.1 GCA_035540635.1 Egibacteraceae bacterium
AACACGGAGTGGCCCAAGTGGACCGAGGTCATGAGCCCCGACGCGCCGGCCGACCCGGACGCCCTCGCGGCCACGGGGCGCGGCGCACCGCTCACCCGCCCACGCCCCGGTCACGCCGACCTCGTCGGGATGCAGAAGTTCGGGTTCGCCGACGCGCGCAACGTCCTCGAGCGGGCCAGTGCCCGGGAGACCGCCACCCGGGTCGGCCTGGCGGCGTTCGCCCGCAGCCTGCTCGCCGAGGCGGGCATCAGCGTCCTGTCCCACATCGTGCGCATCGGTGACATCGCCGTGCCCGACGACACCCCTCCGCCCCTACCCGGTGACCTCGACCGGATCGACGCCGACCCGGTGCGCTGCGCCGACCCCGCCACCGCGGCGCGCATGGTCGACCGCATCGACCGCGCGAGGGCGGAGCGCGACACGCTCGGCGGCGTCGTCGAGGTGATCGTGCACGGGGTGCCGCCGGGCCTCGGCAGCCACGTGCACTGGGACCGCAAGCTCGACACCCGGCTCGCCGCAGCGCTCATGAGCATCCAGGCGTTCAAGGGCGTCGAGGTCGGGGACGGCTTCAGGAGCGCCGAGGTGCCCGGCTCGAAGGCGCACGACACCATCCATCCCGTCGCCGAGAAGGAACGCGCGCGGGCCGCGTCGCCGTACCGCAGGGCGACCGGGCGTGCCGGCGGGCTCGAGGGGGGCATGACGACCGGCGAACCGCTGCGGGCGCGAGCGGCGATGAAGCCGCTGTCGAGCCTCACCCGCCCGCTCGAGACGGTCGACGTGGCCACGGGGCAGCCCGCCGAGGCCATCACGCAGCGCTCGGACGTCTGTGCGGTGCCGCGGGCCGGGGTGGTCTGCGAGGCCGTGGTCGCCCTCACCGTGGCCGACGCGCTGCTCGAGAAGACCGGCGGGGACTCCCTGGCCGAGGTGCTGCGCAACCTCGAAGCCTACGTCTCGACGCTGCGCGGGTGACCGCGCCGGCGGCCCCTGCGCTCGCAGGGGCCCGGGGTCCGTCGGCCGTACGCGGCTACGATCACACCGCCATGGACCTCATCGCCCCCGGTCGCAACGTCGTGCTCATCGGGCTCATGGGCGCCGGCAAGAGCACCGTCGGGCGCATCCTCGCCGAGCGCCTCGGCCGGCCGTTCGTCGACACCGACGACCTCGTGGAGGACGAGGCCGGGATGGCCATCCGCGACATCTTCGCCGAGAAGGGGGAAAGGGCGTTCCGCAGCCTCGAGTCGGAGGCCGTCCGCCGTGTGTCCGCTCTGCGCGGGCAGGTCGTCGCGGTGGGTGGGGGAGCGGTGTCGACGCCGGGCAACGCCACCCAGCTGCGCATGACCGGCGACCTCGTGCTGCTCGACGCGGATCCGGCCGTCCTCGCCGAACGGCTCGGGACGGACGTGGAGGACCGTCCCATGGTCGCCGAGGCCGACGACCTCGCCGCCCGCCTCGCGGAGCTGCGCCGCCGCCGTGACCACGACTACGCGCGCGCGGCGTCCTGCACCGTCCGCACCGACGGGCGCACCCCCGAGGAGGTCGCCGACGCCATCCTCGACTGGGCCCGCCACCGCCCGGGCCTGCTCAGCCGCGACGAGCGTGAGTGAGCTGCCCGTGACCACGCGCATCCCCGTGCCCGTTCCCGGCGCCTCCTACGACGTCGTCGTCGGCACGGGGCTCCTCGACCGGCTGGCCGACGTGGTGGCCTGGCCGGCGCACGCCCGGAAGGCCGCGGTCGTCACGGTCGGGCCGGTCGCGCACCTCTACGCCGGGCGGGTGCAGGAGGCGCTGCGCGGAGCCGGCCTCGAGGCGCACCGCCTCGACGTGCCCGACGGGGAAGAGGCGAAGAGCCTTTCGACGCTCGCGTCGCTCTACCACCGCCTCGCGGCGCTGCCGCTCGGACGCGACGACGTCGTCGTCGCGCTCGGCGGCGGGGTCGTCGGCGACCTCGCCGGCTTCGCCGCCGCGACCTGGAACCGCGGCGTGGCCGTCGTGCAGGTCCCGACCACGCTGCTCGCGCAGGTCGATGCGGCCGTCGGCGGCAAGACCGGGGTGAACCTGCCCGAGGGCAAGAACCTCGTCGGCGCGTTCCACCAGCCCATCGCGGTCGTCGCGGACATCCAGACGCTCGCCACGCTGCCCGTGCGCGAACGGCGGGCGGGTCTGGGCGAGGTCGCGAAGTACGGCTTCATCGACGACCCCGTCGTCCTCGAGCTGCTCGAGGCCCGCCCGGGCGACGCCGTCGCGGGCGACCCGTCGCTGCTGACCGAGGTCGTCCGGCGCGGGGTGGCCGTGAAGGCCCGGATCGTCGCCGCCGACGAGCGCGAGTCCGGCCAGCGCGCCCTGCTGAACTACGGCCACACCGTGGGTCACGCGATCGAGACGCTGTCCGGGTACGGGACCTACCGCCACGGCGAGGCGGTGGCGCTCGGCATGGTCTTCGCCGCACGGCTGGGGGAGCGACTCGGGGTGAGCGCCGCGGGTCTCGCCGAACGCACCGTCACGCTGCTGGAGGGGCTCGGACTTCCCACCGGGGGTCTGCGCCTCGACCCCGCCGCGGTGTGGGAGGTCCTCGCCCGCGACAAGAAGACGCGCCGCGGCCGGGGTGACGCCGGCCACGGCGTGCGGTTCGTGCTCTGCCGCCAGCCCGGGGACGCGGTCGTGGCCGAGGCGCCCGAGCGGCGCGTCGTCGACGAGGTGCTGCGCACCCTCGCCTGCTAGCGTGCGGCGCTCATGAGGATCCTGCTCGTCCACGGGCCCAACCTCTCCCAGGCCGGCAGCCGGGACCCGGCGGTGTACGGAACGGCGACGCTCGACGACCTCGTCGCCGCCGCGCGCGAGGAGCATCCCGACGTCGAGCCCTTCACGTCCGAGTCCGAAGGCGAGCTCGTCACCCGCATGCACGCCGCCCGCACCGACGGGACCGGGGCGCTGGTCGTCAACCCGGGGGCGCTCACCCACTACAGCTACGCGCTGCGCGACGCCCTGGAGATGCTCACCGTGCCCAAGGTCGAGGTGCACCTGTCGCAGACCGCGGCCCGCGAGCCCTTCCGCCGCCACAGCGTCATCTCGCCGGTCGTCGACGCGACGATCACGGGCCTCGGCGTGCTCGGGGTCCGCCTGGCCGTGCACGCCGCGGTGTGCCTCGCCCGGGAGCGCGCCTGAGGCGATGCACGCCACACGCCGCACCCGCCTGCGTGGTCGGCTGTCCGACGCCGAGCTCGACGCCCTGCTCGTCACCAAGCGCGTGAACGTGCGCTACCTCACCGGGTTCACCGGCAGCGTGGGCGCCCTGCTCGTCACCGCGGAGTCGGCCGTGCTCGCCGTCGACGACCGCTACGCCGAGCAGGCCGCCGACGAGGTCGCCGACGTCGAGCTCGTCGTCACCCGCGGCGACGACTGGCTGCGCGAGCGCGGCCGCGGCGCGCGCCTGGGCCTGGAGAGCCACGACCTGTCCTGGGACCGGGCCCTGGCTCTCGCCGGCCTGCTCGACGCCCGCGTCGAGCCCGCGCCCGCGCACGTCGAGACGCTGCGCCAGGTCAAGGACGCGGCGGAGCTCGCGGCGCTCCGGCGCGCCTGCGCCATCACCGACGGCGCCTTCGCGCACCTGTGCGGCCGGCTCGGGCCGGGCCTGACCGAGCGGGAGGTCGCGCGGTTGCTGCACCACACGCTGACCGAGCTCGGCGCGCATGACCAGGCGTTCGAGGCGATCGTCGCCTCCGGACCGCACAGCGCCCGACCGCACCACCGCGCGACCGACCGCCGGCTGGCGGCCGGCGACGTCGTGAAGCTCGACTTCGGCGCGCTCGTCGAGGGCTACCACGCCGACATGACCCGCATGGTCGCGCTCGGCGCCCCCGACCCGGAGCTCGAGCGCGTCTTCGCCGTCGTCCGCCGGGCGCAGGAGGCCGGCGTCGCCGCGGTCACCGACGGCGTGCCGGCGAAGACGGTGGACGCGGCGTGCCGCGAGCACATCGCCGCCGCCGGCTACGGGGAGCGCTTCCCGCACGGCACCGGGCACGGTCTCGGCCTCGAGATCCACGAGGCGCCCGTCCTGCGTCAGGAGGCAGGCGCTACACTGCGCGCAGGGATGACGGTCACCGTCGAGCCTGGCGTGTACCTCCCCGGCCTGGGCGGGGTCCGCATCGAGGACACCGTCGCCGTCACCGGCGGCTCCGCCGACGTCCTGACCCGCAGCCCGAGAGACCTCGTCCGCCTGTGAGGAACCGCCCGCCATGGTCTCCACGAACAACCTCAAGAACGGCATGACGCTGAAGATCGACGGCCAGCTCTGGCGTGTCGAGTACTTCCAGCACGTGAAGCCGGGCAAGGGCGGGGCCTTCGTCCGCACCACCCTGAAGGGCGTGCAGAGCGGCAAGACCGTGGACCGCACCTTCCGCGCCGGCGAGGACCTCGACCAGGCCATCCTCACCCGCCGCACGCTGCAGTTCCTCTACCGCGACGGCGAGCAGTTCGTGTTCATGGACCCCGAGCACTTCGAGCAGTCCTACGTTCCGGCCGAGGCCCTCGGCGAGGCCCCCCAGTGGGTCAAGGAGGGCGACAGCCTCGAGCTCGTCTTCTACGAGGACGCGGTCATCGACGTGAACGTGCCCCCCAACGTCACCCTCACCGTCACGGCCACCGAGCCCGGTTTCCAGGGCGACCGCGTCGGTGGCGCGACGAAGCCGGCGACGCTGGAGACGGGCGCCGTCGTGCAGGTCCCCCTGTTCATCGACGAGGGCGAGTCGATCAAGGTCGACACCCGCTCCGGCGCCTACCTGTCCCGCGCGTGAGCGAGCGTTCGTACGGCCACTCCCGCCACGTCGCCCGCAAGCAGGCGCTCGACGTCCTCTACGAAGCCGACCTCAAGGGACACCCGGTCCCGACCGTGCTCGCCGAGCATCTGCGCGCCGAGGATCCGCTGCCCGAGTTCGCCCTCGCGCTCGTGCGGGGGGTGCACCGCCACCGCGAGGAGATCGACGACCTCATCTCCGCGCACGCCCGCGGCTGGACGCTGTCGCGCATGCCTGTGGTCGACCGCAACCTCCTGCGCATCGGCCTGTACGAGATCCTCCACGACGACGACGTCCCGACGGCGGTGGCGATCGACGAGGCCGTGGAGCTCGCCAAGGAGCTGTCCACGGACAACTCGGGGCGGTTCGTCAACGGCGTGCTCGCCCGCATCGCCGAGACCCACCAGTCCGCCTGAGCTGGGCCGCTGCAGCCCCGGCGGTGTCGCACCGGTCGTGTTCGGCGGCGGCGCGGCCTCCACGGCCCGCACAGGTCGGCAAGGTCGATTGCCGGGACCGGCAACGGGTGCTACGGTCGCGCAGACACAGCCGCTTTAAGTCCGGTCCCGCGAGGCCGGAAAGGGGCACGGATGATCCGCGCACGCACGCCTTCCCCACCTGCGGGGGGAGGCGTTTTCTGATGGGTGCGCAACGGGTGCTGGCCGCTGAGGACGTCGCTCGGGCGCTGAAGCGCATGGCGCACGAGATCCTCGAGCGCAACAAGGGGGCGGACGGGCTCGTGCTCATGGGCATCCGCAGCAGGGGGGTCCCGTTGGCCCGCCGGCTCGCGGCCAACCTCACCGCCATCGAGGGTGTCGAGGTCCCCGCCGGCAGCCTCGACGTGACGCTGTACCGCGACGACTACGACCGCACAGGCCCCCGGCCACTCGGCCAGACCGAGTTCCCCTCCGACATCGCCGGCAAGGTCGTCGTGCTCGTCGACGACGTGCTCTACACCGGGCGCACCATCCGGGCGGCGATGGACGCGGTCATGGACTACGGACGGCCGACGGCCATCCAGCTCGCCGTCCTCGTCGACCGGGGTCACCGTGAGCTGCCGATCCGCGCCGACTACGTCGGGAAGAACCTGCCGACCAGCCCGGTCCAGGACGTCCGCGTGTCCCTCGTCGAGACCGACGGCGCGGACGAGGTCACCGTCGTGGACCGCGAGGAGGTGGCCGCACGGTGATGCGCCACCTGCTCAGCATGGACGACCTCGGACCGGAGGAGATCACCGAGGTCCTCGACACGGCCGCCGGGTTCGCCGGCGTCGCCCTGCGCCCGATCAAGAAGGTGCCGACGCTGCGGGGGCGGACCGTCTGCAACCTGTTCTACGAGGACTCCACCCGCACGCGCATCAGCTTCGAGATCGCCGAGAAGCGGCTGTCCGCCGACGTCATCAACTTCTCGGCCAAGGGGTCGAGCGTGTCGAAGGGCGAGAGCCTGAAGGACACCGCGCTGACGCTGCAGGCTATGGGCGTCGACGCCATCGTCATCCGCCACTGGGCGGCCGGCGCGCCCGAGCAGCTGACGAGATGGGTCGACGCGAAGGTGCTGAACGCGGGCGACGGCGCCCACCAGCACCCCACCCAGGCGCTGCTCGACCTCTACACGATCCGGGCACGGCTGGGCCGGCTGGAGGGCCTGCGGGCGGCGGTGGTCGGCGACGTCGTCCACTCGCGGGTGGCCCGCAGCGTCGTCCGCGGGCTCGTGACGACGGGCGCGGAGGTGACGGTCGTGGGGCCCCCCACGCTCGTCCCCGAACGCGCCGAGCACTGGGGGGCGTCGGTCAGCCACGACCTCGACGACCTGCTGCCGAAGATCGACGTGCTCTACCTGCTTCGGGTCCAGTCGGAGCGCATGCACCGCCAGTTCTTCCCCTCACCGCGGGAGTACGCCCGGCTGTGGGGCGTGGACCGCGACCGCCTCGCCCGCCTGCCCGAGGGCGCCATCGTGCTCCACCCGGGGCCGATGAACCGCGGCGTGGAGATCACCGCCGACGTGGCCGACGCCCCGAGCGCCGTCATCACCGAGCAGGTCAGGAACGGCATCGCGGTGCGGATGAGCTGCCTCTACCTGCTGCTCGGCGGGGAAGCGCGGCCGGCGGATGATGCCGGGCGGGCGGAATCGGGCGGGCGCGAGGTGCCCGCCGGCGGGAGGCCGAGGCGTTGAGCGATCGCAGCACCATCACCTTCACCGGGGCGCGGGTGGTCGACCCCGCCAGCGGCCGTGACGAGATCGCCGACGTGATCGTGTCGGGCGACAGGATCGCGGCGGTCGGCAACGGCAGCGACGGGTTGCGCGTGGACGCGAGCGGGCTCGTCCTGGCTCCGGGGTTCGTGGACCTCCACGTCCACCTCCGCGAGCCGGGGCGTGAGGACGCCGAGACGGTCGCGACCGGCACCGCCGCGGCTGCCGCGGGTGGCTTCACGGCGGTGTGCCCGATGGCGAACACCGATCCGGTCACCGACCATGCCGGGATCGTCGAGCAGGTCCTGCGGCTCGCCCGCGACAGCGGGTACGCCGACGTCTACCCCGTCGGAGCGGTGACGCGGGGCCTGCGGGGGGAGGAGCTCGCCGAGATGGGGGCCATGGCGGCCCACGGGGTGCGCTGCTTCTCCGACGACGGCCTGCCGGTGCGCTCCGCCCGGGTGATGCGCCGAGCGCTCACCTACGCGCGCACCTGGGACGCGATAATCGCGAACCACGCCGAGGAGCCCGATCTGACCGAGGGCGCGCAGATGAACGAGGGCGAGCTGTCGGCGGTGCTCGGCCTCGCGGGCTGGCCGCGCGAAGCCGAGGAGGTCATGGTCGCCCGCGACCTCATCCTCGCGCACGGCCTCGGCGCGCGGCTGCACGTCCCGCACGTCTCCACCGCCGGGACCGTCGCGCTCATCCGGCAGGCGAAGGCCCGCGGGACCCGGGTGACCGCCGAGGCGGCCCCACACCACTTCACCCTCACCGACGACCTCGTCCGCGGCTACGACCCGGTCTTCAAGGTCAACCCCCCGCTGCGGACGAAGGCCGACGTCGAGGCGGTCCGCGCCGGGCTCGCGGACGGGACCATCGACGCGATCGCCACCGACCACGCACCGCACCCGCCCGAGCAGAAGGAGCAGGAGTGGGCGTACGCGCCCCCCGGGATGCTCGGCCTCGAGACCGCGCTCGCGCTGACCCTGACCGAGCTCGTCGGCACGGAGGAGGGGCAGGGCACCCTGACCATGAGCCGGGCGGTGGCCGCGCTGTCCACGAAGCCGGCCCGCAGCCGGGGCATCGCCGGGCACGGTGGCCCGATCGTGCCCGGGGCGCCCGCCAACCTCGTCCTGTTCGACCCCGCGCAGCGCTGGACGATCGACGCCGCCCGAACCCGCAGCCGCAGCCGCAACACCCCCTATGCGGGGATGGTCGTGCGCGGCAAGGTCGTGCACACGCTCCTGCGGGGACGCTTCACGTGCCACGACGGCCAGGTCGCCGGAGGGCGCCCGGGCGACGGGAGGGCACGGCGATGAGACAGGCGCTGCTCGTGCTCGAGGACGGCGCCGTGTTCCGTGGGGAGGGTTTCGGCGCACCCGGGACCGCTCACGGCGAGGTCGTGTTCAACACCGGCATGGCGGGATACCAGGAGGTCATCACCGACCCGAGCTACCGCCGCCAGCTCGTGACGATGACCTATCCCCACCAGGGCAACTACGGCGTGAACGACGAGGACGCCGAGGCCGAGCGGGTGCAGGTCGCCGGCATGATCGTGCGGGAGGTGGCCCGGATGCACTCGAGCTGGCGCGCTACCCGCACCCTCGACGAGGAGCTCGCCGGGGCGGGTGCGGTCGGGATCACCGAGGTGGACACCCGCCGGCTCACGCGTCACATCCGCGCGGAGGGCGCGATGCGCGCGGTGATCTCCACGGAGGTGCTCGACGTCGACGCGCTCCTCGCCGAGGTCGAGCGGGCGCCCGGCATGGTGGGCGCGGACCTCGCGAGCGAGGTGACCACCCGCGCCCCCTACGACATCGCGGTGCCCGACGCCCGCTTCCGCGTCGTGGTGTACGACTTCGGCCTGAAGCGCAACCAGCTGCGGCTGCTGGCCGCAGCGGGCTGCTCGGTGCGCGTCGTGCCCGCGTCGACGCCCGCTGAGGCGGCCCTCGCCGAGGAGCCCGACGGGGTGTTCCTCTCCAACGGTCCCGGGGATCCGGCTGCGGTCACCGCCGGCATCACCGCCATCCGAGGGCTGCTGCGCGCCCAGATGCCGCTGTTCGGCATCTGCCTCGGCAACCAGCTGCTCGGCCGGGCCGTCGGCGCGTCGACGTACAAGCTGCGCTTCGGCCACCGCGGGGTCAACCAGCCGGTTCGCAACGAGGCGAGCGGGGCGGTGGAGATCACCAGCCACAACCACGGGTTCGCCGTCGACGCCGCGTCGATCCCCGCCGACGGCGAGTTCGGTCGGGTGACGCAGTCACACGTCAACCTCAACGACGGCGTCAACGAGGGGCTCCGCTGCGCCGACGTCCCCGCATTCAGCGTCCAGTACCATCCCGAGGCCGCCCCGGGCCCCCACGACGCCCGCTACCTCTTCCAACAGTTCTGCACCCTGATGACCCACCACCCC
>DATLGH010000058.1 GCA_035540635.1 Egibacteraceae bacterium
CACCGTCGAGCCCACCTTCGCGGCCTTCGGGGGCAGCAGCCACGGCACCGACTGGGCTTGGTCGGACGCCCAAGGCATGCGGTCGGGGCCATGGAGCGATCGGTTGCTCGACGAGGTGGTGCTCGACGCGTTCTGGTGGCAGCTGCTGGGCCCGGGGCACCTGCGCCGCCTGGGCGGCCCCCCGCCGGGGGCGCGGCCGCTGGCCGCCGGGCGGGTCGAGCTGGCCGTCGGCGACCCCGCCGACTGGCTGTTCGCTCAACCGCCCGAAGGGCCATGGCACAACTTCGCCAAGTGGCGCCGGGACCCATGGGTGTACGCGCGCGCCCGCGACCTGCTCCAACCCTGCCTGCTCACCAGCAACCAGGCGGCCCGTTTGGACCAGGCCCGCAACACCGGCGAACCGCCACCATGAGCCGCCAGACCACGGACACGACAGGAGCCGCCGATGAACCCGTACGCCAGTCGAACCCCACTTCGACCTGTCACGCGCCGCACGATCACGCTGGCCGCGGCGGCGGTTGTGTGCGCCGTGGTGGTGGCTGGCCTGCCCGCCGCGCCCGTGTGGGCGGAGCCGACCGTTGCAGAGCCCGACCAGGCCGACCTGCCCGCCGCCCAGGCCCCGGCCGGCGACGCCGACGCCGCGGTGCTGCCGGGCACGCATCCCTATGGGCGCACCAAGCGGACCTTCCCCAAGCAGGGAGGCACGCGCGCGGAGCTGGGGACCCGCGGGTACTTCCCTGACTACCAGTGCCTGACAAGCAGCGACCCGTGCCTGTCCCGCGCCGGCAACTTCCGTCCCGAGGCCACCGCGCAGGCCCGGGTGATCCGGGCGCTGGGCTCCAAGGCCCACACACCCGTGGCGCCGCTTCCCAACCACTTGATCGAGCTCGACCGGGTGCAGTGGGAGGTGGCGCCCCTGCCCCACGACGTGTACGCGCCTGACCACGACAACCCCACCGACTGGGAGAAGGACTGCGGCGACACCTGGCGCGTGGACGTGGCCGTGGACGACGGGGGCGACAGCACGGGGATCGTCGAGGTCCGACGCTGGTCGCCGAGCGTGCACGACGCCGTACGAGACCGCCTCATCTGCTACATCGGCAAGGCCGACGCGGTGGGCTTCCGCTTCATACCGCACGCCGAATTGAACGTGGTGTTGTGGGCACGGTCGTACCGGGACAACGTCGGAGCCAGCTGGTGCGTCTGGGCGCCCGACCCCTTGCAGAACGCTGCCGGCCACGTGTACTTCGCGCCCAGGTTCGAGACCCCGCCGGACGTGCGCCAACGGCCCGGCTGCCGCGACGACGACGACGACAAGGACCCCCAACCCGTCCCGCCGCCGATCCTCGCACGCGACCCGCGCGAGGCAGCGGACTTGTCGGAACGAACCTGTGGGGTGGACGGAGGAAGGTACCAAGACGTGACCGCGAGCGAATGCTGGTGCCCTTACCCGAAGTGATGTTCCCTCGCGTTGACGGGACGCTCTTTTGCATTTGTGCATTTGGTACATTCGGATCTGTGGGGAGCCCAAGCGGGGCCGGGATAAGTCCCGCCGCCGCAGCCGTCGGCGCGGTCCCCCCACCTGCGTGCAGACCATTTCCTCCGTCATCGTGGAGTGTTGGGGGCGTGGCGCCAGCCCCGTGCAGTGGCTGGTCCAGTCGAGGACGCTGCCGCAGCGGTACTCGATCCAGGGCATGCCGCGGATGGTGTGGCGCCGGCCGGTGGTGTCGCTCATCGGGTACTCCCACACGTTGAGGTGCACGTTGCCGCGGTAGTCGCCGGTCGCGCCGAAGAACCCGTCGCCCTTCCACAGACCGTGCACGAGGTTGGTGTCGTAGTCGTTGAGGAAGTCCCAGTACGGCTCGGGGTGACCGGGCCCAGGCCGACCGTGGCGGTGACCTGAGCGTTCTCGGCCTTCGTGCCCCAGTCGAACCGGTCGATCAGCGCCGAGTCGGGGTCCTCCATGGTTGACCCGGCGCCGTTGCGGGTCTGGTGGGCGCCGTTGAACGTCGACCCGCCGCCGGCGATGCACTCCGCGAACTGCCGCTGCCATCTGTTATCGACCCGTCGAGCGTCATCGAGCTGGTAGGTGTAGAAGCGGTACTGCAGGTGGAACGCGTCGGAGGCTGTGTGCGAGGCGGTCACCGGCCCGTATCCGGTCAGCCCCGGCTCGTCGCCGTCGCCGTGGACCTCGCAGCGCCCCGGTCCCGCGTCGCCGCCCTCGACCCCCAGGCCGGACAGCTGCACCTCCAACGGCATGCTGGCGATGGCCTGCCCGTGGACGTCCACGGCTTCCCAGGCGCCCTCCAAAGCGGTGGGGAGCAGCTGTTTGGCGACCGGGTCGATCTCCAGCCGCAGCGGCAGACCGGCACGGTAGGACACCGCCTGGTCGGCCTCGGCTGATGGCTGCTCGTCGGCCAGCGCGCCGCTTGGGGCCGCCACCATGCTCGCCGCAGCCAGGACGGCGATCACGTGCTTCCCAAAGGCGCCCCTCGAACGGAATGGCAACTTGGTGTCATGAGCCTGCTCCTTCGTGCTCGCGGGCCAGCGGATCGGCCCGCGATGTCGATTTGGTCACCCAGGCGCCGACTTGCGCCGGGACGGGCAGGCGGCCCACCTCGCGGACCACGTCCAACGACTCGGGGTCGACCAGCAGCAGTCGCCGGCCGTCGGCCACCAGCAGCCGGCCGCCGTCCGGCGACCGCGTCACCGGCTGCCAGGACGCCGACAACCGCCGCCGGCTGCCGGTGTCAGGATCGAACAGCCCGTGCTGTATGTCGCGGCTCCGGCGAGCAAGAGCTGGTCGGCGTGGGGGTGCCAGGCCAGTCCGGCGACCGCGGGCTCGCCGACGTCGACCTCACGGCGGCTGCCGTCGGGGGCCAGCAGCGTCAGGCGGCGGCCCGTGTACGTCGCAGGATCCAGCTCGAGGACCGCAAGTACCTCGTTGGGTCCCCACCCGAAGCCACCAGGCCCGGCGGACGCGTACACGGTGCGCTCCTGCCCGGTGGCCAGGTCACGCTCCACCACCGCCATCGGCGACACGGCTGGGTGCTCCGGGTCAAGCATGCGATGGTAAGTAAGCCAGGCGGCCGTCGTCGGACAGCAGCGGGGGTGAACACCCGCCCCTCCACGAGGGGCTCCAACCCCCCATACCATCGACGACCTCGTAAATGTGGTCGTGACCGGCCAGCGCCGCCGGAAACGGGGCGCCCGGACCCCGAGCGGCTCAGCAGGCGACGGCGGTGCGCAGGGCGTCGCACACCGCTTGCATGCGCTCAGGGCCCAGTGTCGTGATCCGTGCGGTGAGCAATGAGGGGCGGACAGGCCGCACGTTGTCGAGCGTGACCGCGCAGGGTTCGGGCATGCCGTCGTCGGCATCCAGCGGGACCTCGGTCGGGATGCTGCGGACCGTGCGGGTGATCGGGGCCGCCAGCAGCCACGTGAGCACCGGAATGGCTGCATCTCGCGTGAGCACGAGCGCCGGGCGCCGGCCGACGTCAGGATCCTCGAGCCACCAGACGTCGCCTCGCCCCGGACGGGCTACCACGGCTCGTCGGCGATGAGCTCTCGCCCGGAGTTTGCCGCCCACCGCTCCTCGGCCTTTGTCGGCGGGTGTCGCCGGTAGCCCTCAACGATGGCCTCGTCGATTCTCCGTTGTCGTTCCCGCTCGATGACGGCCTCCAGGCCGGCGCGCACGGCATCGGCTCGCGAGGCGAAGCGGCCAGCGGCCACGAGTCCGTCCATCTCATGCGCCAGCTCATCCGGTATGCGCACCGCAATCTGTTGAGTCATGCAACTAGCATAACAACCCGGACGCTCCGCTCGCCGCTCGCCTGACGCGTGCGGGGCCCGCTCTGCTCCCTGGACGCCTCAGCGCGGGGGGTCGTCACCGCCGAGGCCCGCCGGCCCGCCGACCAGCCAGACGCCGTGGGCGAGGGCGTCGGTGACGATCGGGTTGCCCCGGGCGCGTTCGCGCCGCCAGTCGGTCACCGACCACACGACCGGCTCCACCCGGTCCTCCGGCTCCCCGACGGCGGCCAGCCGGGCGAGCGGGGCGGCGGGCAGGCCGTCGGCCACGACGAGCACGTCGATGTCGCTCTCGTCGTTCCAGTCGCCCCGGGCCACCGACCCGAAGACCACGGCCGCGCGCAGCGGCAGGTGCTGCTGGCAGCCCTCGGCGAAGCGGCGGGCCCGCGCGATGAGGTCGCGTCGGCGTGCCCGCCGGCGGGCCACGTAGGCAGCCGGCGAGGCGCGGGGTGTCTCAGCCATCCCGGGTGCCCGCCTCGGCGGCGGCGACAAGGGCCTGCCACGTGGCGGTGACACGCGCGCGGACCGCCTTCACCGTCGTGCGCGCCCGCTGGTAGTCCTTGTCGTCGTACGCGCCGCGAGGGGTGCCCGCCGGCAGGGCGTCGGGGCAGCGGGCCGGCTGATAGTCCCGCTCCAGGCGCGCGAGGTCACCGAGCTCGTCGGCCGACACCGCCATGCCGAGCTCGTCACGGCAGCGCTCCGCGAGCCCCCGCAGCCCGTGCGTGCGGGTGTGCGAGGCCAGGCCCGCCGCGCGCAGCAAGCCCTTCAGCGCCATCTGCGCCGCCTGCTAGAGGTGCACGACGGCGGAGTTGTAGGAGCCGTGCGCGGCAAGTGTCCGGGCGTCGTCGACCTGCTCGTCGGCGGCGCGGACGTAGCGGTCGTACTCCTGCCGGTCGAAATCCGACACGATCGGCGGTTCGCCTTGAGACACGTTCGCACCCGTCCTCACCACCACGGACCCCGCTCACGCGCATCGTAGCGGCCACAGCATCGTATTCGTCGCATCTAGATGCTTCTATCATATAGCCTTTGCGGTATTTTCCTCGCCGGCTGCGCCGTCGTCCCCTACCATCAGGGGCGTGTGAACGGCAAACCGTATGGGGAACCGGCGGGGACTCCGGCACGGGCGGCGAAACGCCCCAGCGGTCCGAGCGCCAGGGTGCTGGTGGTCGAAGACGACCTGCCCGTTCGCTCAGCCGTGGAGGTGGCGCTGACGGGGCAGGGATACGAGGTGCGGGCGGTGCCCGACGGCGTGAGCATCGACGAGGTGGCGCACGAGTTCCGCCCGGACCTCGGCGTGCTCGACGTGCGCCTGCCGTTGGGCCCCAACGGCTACGAGATCGCCCGCAAGCTGCGCGACAGCCGCGACCTGCCCGTGATCTTCCTCACCGCGGCGGACAGCGTGGAGGAGCGCCTGGCCGGCTTCGAAGCCGGCGGCGACGACTACCTCGTCAAGCCGTTCGCCATGGCGGAGCTGCTCGCCCGCGTTCGCGCGCTGCTGCACCGCTCCGGCCGGCTGCGCCAGACCGCCGTGGAGGTCGGCCCGCTGGCAATCGACGAGAACGCCCGCCGGGTCACCTACGACGGCGCCGACGTGTCGCTCACCCGCATCGAGTACGAGCTGCTGGCCGCGCTGGCCAGGCCACCCGGCCGGGTCTTGTCGAAGACGCAGCTGCTGGTGGCGGTGTGGGGATACGACGCCTATGACGACAACCTCGTCGAGGTGCACATGAGCGCGCTGCGCCGCAAGCTCGAGGCGCACGGCCCCCGCCTCCTCCACACCGTGCGGGGGGTCGGCTATGTCCTGCGGCCCTGAGCTCCCGCAGCTGCCCGCGCACTGGCCGAGGGTCGAGCCCGCCGGCGACGGCCTGCTCGCCGTGGACGCCGCCGGCGTGATCGTCGACTGGGATGCCAACGCCGAGGCCATCTTCGGCTGGTCGAGCGACGAGGCGGTCGGGCGCACGCTCGCCGGGGCCATCGCGGCTCCCGCGACGGTGCACGACGCGCTCACCAGCCTGGCTCGCGCCGACCCGCAGCTGGCGGGTCCGCTCGCGCGCCGGCGGCTGCTGTTGGCCGCCCGCCACCGCGACGGCCGCCTGCTGCCCGTGGAGCTGACCGCCTGGGCCACGCCGGGAGCGCCGACGGTCACCGCGCTCGCGCGCGACCTCACCGACAGCCTCAAGGCGCAGACGGCGATGGCCCAGCTCGCGGCCATCGTGGCCTCCACCGGCGACGCCGTCGTCAGCGAGAACCTCGACGGCACGATCACCTCCTGGAACGGCGGCGCCGAGCAGATCTTCGGGTGGGCGGCTGCCGAGGTCGTCGGCAAGCCGGCCGCACTGCTCGTCCCGGGCGACCTCGTGGAGGAGACCGCAGCCGTCATCGAGCGGGTCCGCGGCGGCGACGCGGTCTCCAGCTACGAGACCCGGCGCCTGCCCAAGCACGGCGAGGCCATCGACGTCGCCCTCACCCTGTCGCCGATCCGGGACGAGGAGGGCCACGTGACCGGGATCGCGACCATCGCCCGTGACATCACCGAGCAGCGCTGGCTGGCCGCGGCGCTCGACGCGAGCAACCGGCAGCTGCAAGCGGCCCTGGAGGCCGCCGAGGAAGCCGAGCAGCGCGTCCGCTCCTTCCTCGCCGACGCCGCGCACCAGCTGCGCCAGCCGATCACCGGCGTGCGCGCGTGCGTCGAGTCGCTCCTCGGCGATCCTTCCCAGCCCGACCGCCAGCGGCTGCTGGCGAACATGGTCCGCGAGACCGCACGGGCCGGACGGCTCATCGCCTCGCTGCTGCGCATGGCCCGCCTCGACCAAGGCGAACCCGTCAGCCCCGCCCCGTGCGACATCGTCGGTGTGTGCACCGACGAGGCCGACCGCCTCTACAGCCTCGCCCCGCACCTCGATATCGTCCTGCGCGCCGAGCGGCTCGACGATCCCCACCCGGCGGTCGACGCCGAGGCGGTCCGCGAGGTGGTGGCCAACCTCCTCGACAACGCCCGCCGCTACGCCGTCGAACGCATCACGGTCACCGTCCGGGTCGCGCAGGACACCGTCGAGATCCGCGTCGCCGACGACGGCCCGGGCCTGCCCGACGACCTCGCCGAGCGCGTCTTCGAGCGGTTCGTCACCATCGGCGAGCACGGCGGCTCCGGCCTCGGCCTGCCGATCGCTCGCGGCCTGGCCCGCGCGCACGGCGGCGACCTCGTCTACTGTGACGGGGCCTTCGTCCTCCGCGTCCGGGCCCGAAGCGACGACGCCGTCCGCGTCGCCGGGTCGTGACGGCGCACCGCCGCGGAGGCCTCAGCGGCAGGGGTGGTCGGGGTCCATGCCGAGCAGCAGCCAGTCCTCGACGTGACGCAGGTCACGCGGGTCCACGACGCTGAGGGCCCCGAGCTCGCGGGACTGTTCCCGCAGAGCCGTGAACGGTGACAGGACCACCACCATGCACGCCGGCGAGGCCTGGAGGAACTCGGGGATGATCCGCAGGCCGAGATCGCCGCTGAGGGCGAGGTCGATGACGATCGCGTCGGGCCGGGTGGCCCGCGCCGCCGGGATGGAGTCGTCGGGGAATCCGCTCACCCCGACGACCTGGAAGCCGCAGCGCTCCATGATCACCGCGAGCGCCCGCTGGACCGCCACGTCATCGTGCACGATCAGGCCTCGCAGCGGGCTGTCGCCGGGCGGCTCCGACGAGGCGCTGCGGCCGGTATCCCGCTGGGTCACCGGCCCTGCCGGCAGGGAGGGGCCGCCCGCACCGGCGCCCGCGAGCTGGCGCACCTCGATGATCCCGCCGCCGCTGAGCCTCACCGGCCGCTCCACCTGCCGCGCACGGCAAACAGGGGCACCGACCCCACCTGCCCGCGTGTCCGCACCTTGCTCACTCTCCCAGACCTGCCTGAAGGCGGACTGAAGAACGGCTGAAGATCTGCTGAAGATTTCCGCAGTTCTACGGCCGGGTCCCGGCCACGACCGGGGACCGGGACCCTGTGGTTTGGTCGCGCCCGGCTAGGTGGAGGTTCGGGCCGGCGCGCGGCGCCGGCGCACCGTGGCGACCGCGAAACCGGCGAACAGCGCCACCCCACCAGCCGCCAACAACCCCACACCCGCCAGCAACGCCGCCGACGAACCCACCGGCACCGCCGCGTCCAACCCCGCCGCCTGCGTCGCCGACGCAAACCCGCTGTCCGCCGTCACCGTCCCCGCGCCGCTGACCTCAAACGCCGTGCGGCCCACCGCCGCCGCCCCGTCACGCGTCACCACCACCAGCGAATACACCCCCGGCGCCACCTCCGGCACCGTGAACACCATCTCGAAGCCCGCCCGCGAGTCCGCCGTCACCTCCGCAAGCTTCGGGCCCGCAACCCCGTTCCACCGCAACTCCACCGGCGCGCCCACCGCCACCGCCTCACCCCGCATCGTCACCTGCGCCCCCACCGGCGCCGTGATCGGATTCACCGAAAACACCTGCGGCTGCCCCGTGCACGCCCACGCCGCCGCCAGCGTCCCCAGCACCACCGCGATGCCTATGAACAGCATGACTCCACCACGCTTGGTCCCCATGACCGAACCCTCCCCATCTCGCCGCTCGCACCGGTAACTGTCTCTGACATACTCCCTGGTGGACGCCCAAAAAGGCAACTTAAGAAATCCTGAAGATTCTCGGTGGGCACGCGACCGCGCCGTGGTCGGCGGGGGGTCGGGCGGCGCTGTCGGCCGACGGGTCGGCGGTCTGCCGAGCGGTCGGCGCCCGGGCAAAGCGGCCGCTCGGAAGCGGCCGGCCGGGCGGCGGGGCAGCATGGGCGCCATGCGCCGACCCCCCGCCGTGCAGCGCTACCGTGACGCGTTCGTGCAGCGCGACCTCGTCCAGGAGCTGGAGGCGCTCATCCACCGGGCCAACCCGCCGCTCACGACGCTCGACGTCGACGGGTGGCAGCTGCGCAGCGCGCGGGGACTCTCGCCGACGGCGAACTCGGTGTGGCCGCGCGCTACGCGGGGTCGCCTGCCGCTGGCGGCGAGGGTGGAGCAGGTGGAGCGGTTCTACGCCAACCGCCGGCTGGCGCCGCGGTTCCTCGTCAGCCCGTCGGCGGATCCGGGCAACCTCGACCTCGTGCTCGCCGGGGCGGGGTACACCGCCACCGCACCGGTCGAGGTGCGCACGGCACGCGTCGAGCGCCTCGCCGACGTCGACGCCGCCGCGCGCGGCGTCACACTGTCAACCGCGCCCGCGCCGTCGTGGCTTCACGCGTGGGCACGCCTGGCCGGCCAGGCGGAGGAGGTCCTCGACACGGCCGGTGCGCTGCTCGGCGGGGTGGCCGCCGAGCAGGCGTTCGCCCACCTCCACGACGTCGGCGCGGTGGTCGCGGTGGCGCGCGGCGTGTGCTACGGCGGCTGGCTTGGGGTGGACTACCTCTCTACCGCGCCGGCGTGGCGCACCGCGGCGACCGGGCGGGCGCTGCTCGGCGCGCTCGCGCGTTGGGCGGCGGGCCACGAGGCCGAACAGGCCTACTGCGCCGTGGACACCGCCGACCCTGCCGCGCGGCAGCTGATCGACGGCGCGGGGTGGCGCCGCGCCTACAGCTACCGGTTTCGCGTCCACCCGCTGCCCCCCGCCCGCGGCTGAGACCGACAGCCGAGACCCGGGAGTCCCCTACGGCGCCGCCGGCGCGCGCACCCGCAGCCGCGCGGGCCCCCATTGCACGCCGGCGTGACGTCCGGGCACCAGCCAGCCGGCCAGGGAGCCGCATTCGGCGACGTGGACGTCCACCCGCGCGGGGCGTGCCCGCCCGGTGAGCGAGCAGGTGAAGCGCCGGGGCGCCCCGTCGGTGCCGACCTGGACGACCGGGAACGCCACCGCCGCCGGCAGCATCGGCACCGGCCCGCCGGCCGGGCCCGGGCGGCGATCTGCCACCCGCCGCCTTCGGTGCCGTCCGCACGTACCGGTGCGGCGTCGGGCGCCGGTTGCTCGCCTACCCCGGGAAGCCGGCGGACGACCAGCAGCGCCCCGGCGGCCCAGGGCGCCCAGCTGTCACGTCTTTCAGGCGAACAGCAGGATCAGGATGATGATGAGGACCAGGGTTCCGAGTCCGATGTACACGACGTCCTCCTTGTCTTGCCGGCGGCGGTGCGGGGCGTTGTCGTGCCGATACCCAGCGTGCCGGGTAGCCAACACCGTCCGGTCGGCCGGTCCCGGGCCGGCGGTGCGAGGACTCCTCGTCGGTCGTGGAAATCCGCCCGGTCATCAGCGCCGGCCGCAAACCACTTCCCGCGGCGGCGCAGGCGCTCGTGGCGGCTCGAGCCCGACCTTCCGGGCTATGACCTGAGGGGCGCTGCGCGCGGCTGGTCTTCGGGCGTGTTCTGGCGGGTTGACCAGCGCGCCGACCTGCGTCTGGTCGGCCTGGCGTTGGTGGTCACCCGCGACGGTGGCGTGCCGGTGCTGTGGCAGCCCTATGCGGGCAACCGACCGACGTCACCCCGTTCACCGGCGTGCTCGACGAGCTCGTCGCCCGCTGGCGCGACCTGGGCCCGACGAGTTGACCGTGGCCTAAAGACGCCGGGCAGAACTCCACCGTCAACCAGGGCACCTGGAAGCGATGGGGATCAGGTTCATCACCTCACTGCCGCCGTCGAATCACCCCGACCGGCTCGCCGTGCCCCACAGCCGGTTCGGTGTCGTCGACGATGACCGCTTCGCAGGGCTGATCGGCCAACCGAGATCGACCGGATCCTGTCCCCCGCTGGCTGGACCGGTGACCGCCTTCGAGCCGGCCGGGCACTTCGCCAGCATGGCCGTCCTCGACGGCGGCGCCCAGGATCGCCGGCACCTTCGCCAGATCACCAGACGTACCGTTGTACCTGCCCGGTCCCGCCAGGGGTCCTCACCCGGACCGCGCGCGCCGACCGAGGGTCCTCGCGCCGCTGCCCGGAGGACTCGTCGTCACCGGATACGCCATCGGGCTCACAGCAGCCGGGAACATTCCTCATCGTCCGCCGCGACGTCACGTGACCGCGCCGCAGCGTCGACGAAGCCCAGGTGGCCGATCACGCTGCGACACCGAGCGTCGGTCGAACCTCGACGGCCGGGGATGGGCGCCCAGACTGTTTCGGGGTCGTTGCCGCAGCCCAGCGATGATTTCGCTCGTCCGACGTCGTCCATCTGTGGACGGCGGTGCTACCTACCGGATCCATGGAGGCCGGTCGCTTGCGAGTATGCGGAAACCGTCACAGCATCGAAGATGTTGACGTCGTCGAGACTGCGCGAGGCCGCAGAGAAGGAGTTCGGTGACATGGCTTCGGTCGACCCCATACCTCAGGACTATCCCCGGGTCACCCCCTACCTGCACGTCGACGGCGCAAGCGCCGCGATCGACTTCTACACCGGGGTCTTCGGGGCCACGGAGCGGATGCGCATGCCTGGGGACCGCCCGGAGAGCATCGGGCATGCGGAGATCCAGCTTGGCAACAGCGTGATCATGCTCGCCGACGAGTTTCCCGACATGGGCATCGTCGGCCCGAAGACGATCGGGGGCTCCCCGGTGACGATCCACGTCTACGTCGAGGACGTCGACGCCGTCTTCGCCAAAGCCGTGCGGGCGGGCGCCCGGGCGCTGGAGGAGCCCACCGATCAGTTCTACGGGGATCGTTCCGGGCAGTTCGAGGACCCATTCGGGCACCGCTGGAACGTTGCTTCCCATGTCGAGGACGTCCCTGCCGACGAGATGCAGCGACGAATGGCGGACGCCACCGGTGGGTGACGACTGCTCGGCCCTCGGCTGAGCGGACAGCGACACCGCCCTTGGTCACGCGAGGACGAGCGGAACTTGAAGGGGCCCGTCCCTACTGGCTGGCGACGATGACCAGCCAGTGCCGTCCGCATGTGGGCCCGGCTTGCGGTCATGGTGGACGGTCGAGTGCACTTCTGCGCGAAACGAAAGGTCGAAGAAGGTCAGGAACCTCGCTGACAACCCCGCCTGTGTCCTCACGGCGGGCACGGACACGCTCGACGCCGTGGTCGAAGGTGTCGCCACGGCCGTCGGCGACAATGCCACCGTTCGCCGCGTCGCCGAGGCGTACGCGGCCAAGTACGGATGGCGCCCCGACCAACAGGACGGGTTGCTATGGGCATCAGCGTGCTGACCAAGAGCGCGATGACCCGCGTTGCTCCAGCACGATATGCGCGGCCGACATTCGTCGCCATGCGGGCGGAGGTACTGCTGCAAGCGTGAGCTCGTCAGCCGGCGCAGCCGTTGGATGCGAGACGATCGGGCGCTGCGTGGCACGATCTCCCCGGTGACTCCAGACCCGCCGCAGCGCGCATGCCCGCGGTGCACACTTGTCGGCCCGAGCCGCAGCTAGTGTGACCGCCATGAAATCACCATCTACCGCACCATGCCCCCCACGACGACCCGGACGCATCCCTGGCCTTCGCGCGCCTGCAGGCAAGCGACGAGAGGTCGTCGCGGAGCCGACCGACCAGCCGTAGGGGGTCCGCGAGCGCGCGTTCCTCGATCCCGCAGGCAACCTGGTCCGCTTCAGGAGCTGCGCTGACCCGCCCGGAGGAGATGGTTCGCAATGGCTGAGAGGAAGCCCGCAAAGAAGGGCAAGAAGAAGGCCGCCAAGAGCACCACGGCGAGCGGCAAGAGGTCCAAGACCTTCACGGACGCGGAACGATCTGCGATGGCCGAGCGCGCCCAAGAGGCGAAGGCAGAGGCGCGTGCGAGCAAGAAGGCGGACGGGGAACGCGACGTGCTCGCCAAGATCGCCGAGATGCCGGAACCGGATCGCACCATGGCCAAGCGGCTCCATGGGATCATCACAGCCAGCGCGCCAGCCCTCTCGCCGAAGACCTGGTATGGGATGCCCGCGTATGCCAAAGACGGCAAGGTCGTCTGCTTCTTCCAAAGCGCGCACAAGTTCAATTCGAGGTACGCGACGCTCGGGTTCAACGACGAGGCGAAGCTCGACGACGGCGCCATGTGGCCGACCGCTTTCGCGCTGAAGGAGCTGACCGCCGCCGAAGAGGCGAGGATCGCCGCGCTCGTGCAGAAGGCGATGAGCTGAGCTCCGCACCACCGCCAACCGCGAGTTGGCGCAGTCAACGCTCGCTCACCCGCGTGGGCAGACTGGATCGCCCGGCTCACACGGGCGGAGGGATGATCCGCCGGGCTCAGCGCGCGCCTACAACGCGCCCCGGGTTTCGGTCGTTCTCGGTGGGGCATGCCCGAGCCTGGAGCCCCACCCCCGGGAAAGTCCGTGGTCAGCTGACTGCCCCGGACCCTGGCGGTACTAGGCCGCCGGCTCAGTACCGGCGGGTGGGGCTCCGCCAGCCCGCAGGCCTCAGGTGTCCCCAGACCGGGCGGAGCCCGTCACTCCCTCGCCGTCGGGAGGGCATGCGCGTTCGCGCTCGTGGGGCGAACCGCCAGTCGCGACGGCTCGCAGCCGCTGCAGAGGTCACCGCGCGGTGCAGCATGGGCCCCATGGTCGACCCCCCGCCGTCCAGCGCTACCGCGAGGCATTCGCTCACCGCGACCTCGTCTATGAGCTCGAGGTGCTCATCGACCGCGCGAATCCCGCCCCTGTCGACGCTCGACGTGGGCGGGTGGCAGCTGCGCTGGACTACTGCGTGGTGGGGGCGGCCGACACGTCCCTGAGCGGCCTCCTCGTGGCGTCGGGCTGGCGGCGCCTACACCTACCGCTTCCGCGTGCACCCGCTCCCGCGGCTCGGCGCCACGTGTTGAAGTGACGCCGCATGCGGGCCGCCAACGGTCACGGCAAAGGAAAAGGACCCCGGCTGCGGGGCCCTTTCTGTTCAGGCGAAGATCAGGATCAGGATGATGATGAGAAGCAGGGTGCCTAGTCCGATGTACACGGGTCCTCCTCCTGGGGCAGCGGTGCGGCGTTACCTTCTCGATACCCAGGGTTGTGCGGTCGTCAACCTCGGCCGATCGGCCGGTCCGGCTACGCGGGCGGCGTCAGCGGCGTGTCGGCGACCAGCGTGTCGAGACAAGCCTCGAAGACCGCGAATCCTCGGGCAGGAACGACCCTCGTAGACGCAGAGGTCCCGTCGGTCGCCTTCAGGTCACGACGGTCCAGCCGTTCGGAAGCCCTCGTCCGGTGATTGACCGCAGTCCCATGACAAGCCCGTGTCCCGCCGCCGCAAGCCCTTGTCAAGGGGCCCTGAAGGGGCTGACCGGGGGGGTCAGCCCCTTCCTCCCCCAAGGCCGCCCCCGCAGGCATCATGCGCGACGTTCCGGGGGCGCGCATCACCATTTCTGATGAACGTCGACCGGCGCCGCCGCCGGCGATGCCCGTCCCTCTCGGCGGCGGCTACCCGGGCGGCTGCCAGTATCCGAGGTGGTTGCCCCAGGGATCGGTGAAGGGCAGCCAGGCGGCACCGTCGACCTCCTCGGGGCGCTCGGCGTCCATAGGGATCTTCATGCGCTTCAGCCGTCGCCGCGTCGCCGCCACGTCGTCGCTCGCCAGGGCGAGCTGAACGCCCGGTTTGCGTGACGGCACGAGGCTCACCCGCTGCCCACCGGCGTCCATCTCGGCCACGCGGACGCCCTCGTGCTCCACCGTCCGCACGTGCGCGAAACCGCAGACGTCGGTGTAGAACCCGACGGCCTCGTCGACGTCGCCGACCTGGATGATCACCTCGGTAATCGTCATCTGCGCACCCTTTCCACGTCCCGCCCGTCACGCATCGTAGAAGTAGCGCTCGTGTACCTTGCGCACCCGGCGCATGGCCCGCCCGAGCTCCTCGACGAACGCCTGCGCGCCAGGTGCCGGATGGCCGAGCATGCGCGCGATGCGCTCCTGGTCGCGTGGGCCGGGGGGCAGCTCGTCGGTGCGGCGCAGACCCCCGAGATAGAGCATGTTGCGGATTCTCGCGAGCAGGCTGTAGCCCTCGCGCAGCCAGCGGGCGTCCCCTCCGTCGATCACCCCTTCACGGGCGAGCGCCTCCACCGCTGCGAGCGTCCCGGGCGTGCGCAGGCTCGGGCGGTGGCCGCCCAGCTGCAGCTGGAGCAGCTGGACCGTCCACTCGGCATCGGACAGGCCGCCCGGGCCGAGCTTGAGGTCGACGCGGTCACCGACGTTGATCCCCCCGGGGCGGTCGGCGGGCGGGTGGGGCCGCACAACCGGCCGGGCGGGCGGTGGGCGACCGGGCCGGAACGCGCGGCGCTGCGCTGGTGCCCGCACCGGGTCCCCCTGAGCGGCACCGCGCTCGCGCTCGACGCGAGCCTTCATGCGCCGGACGGCCTGGACCCGCTCGGGCGGCGGCCGCTTGGGGTAGACGAGGTCGGTAACCGCATCGACGAAGGCGGCGCCGAGCTGCCGGTCACCCGCGACCGGTCGCGCCTGGGTGAGCGCTTGCAGCTCCCAGTGCTCCCCCCACCGCTCGTAGTAGGAGCGGTAGGAGTCGAGGGTGCGCGCGAGCGGGCCGTCCTTGCCCTCGGGGCGCAGGTTCAGGTCGACCCGGAACGCCTGGCCTTCCGGGGTGATGTCGCCGAGGGCGGGCAGCAGGCGACCGACGGCCTTCAGTGCCTCCTCCCGGTGTTCCGCCGGCTCGAACACGAGGAGGACGTCGAGGTCGCTTGCGTAGCCGAGCTCCCGGCCGCCGAGCTTGCCGAGCGCCACGACTGCCATCCGCACCTCGGAGGGCACGACGAGGGACACCGCCCGCTCCAGGCAGGCCTCGGCCAGCGCGCTGAGCTCGGCCGCCACGTCGACCACGTCCGCCTGGCCGGTGAGGTCGCGCACCGCGATGCGCGCCACCTCCCGGCGCTTCAGCCGCCGCAGGGCGTCGGAGGAGGCTGCCTCGTCCTGTCCCCGTCGCCGAAGGCCTTCCGCGAGGCGCAGGTAGTCCGACGACTCGAGACGCCGGCCGAGCCCGGACAGGTCGGCGAGGTAACCGATGACCTCGGGCTGGCGTTCCAGCCACTGGCCGACGAGCTGGCTCCGGCCGAGCACCTGGGCGAGCATCTCCCCCACCGGCGGGGTGTCGCGGAGGGACCGCAGGAACACCGGGGACCCCCCGAGCCGGTCGGCGAGAGAATGGAAGGCCGCGAGCCCACCGTCGGGGTCGGGCGCTGCTGCGAGCGTGGGCAGCAGCGCGGGCAGGAGCATCCGGAACAGCTGCGCGCCCCGGCTCACGCCGCTCGCGAGCGCGCGAAGGTGCTCGAGCGCGGCGCCGGCGTCGGCGAAGCCGAGGGCCGCGAGCCGGTCCCGCGCGGCCTCGTCGTCGAGGCCGCCGCCGTCCGGCCCCCCAACGACCTGGTCGGCGCGGGACAGCTCCGCGAAGCGCTCGAGCAGGGGCCGGTAGAAGAGCTTCTCGTGGAGGCGGCGCACGTAGCCCTGGACCCGGGCGAGCTCCTTGTCGAACTGCTGGAGCGCGCTCTTGCCCGTGAGGTCGTGGAAGCCGAGGTTGCGCGCGAGGCAGCCGCGTTCCTCGTCGTCTGCGGGGACCGTATGCGTGCGGCGGAGCCGGTAGAGCTGGAGCCGGTGCTCGACGGTTCGCAGGAACTGGTAGGCGTCGCTGGCGAGGTTCGCGTCGCCCTCGTCGACGTAGCCTCCGGCAGCCAGGGCCTGGAGGGCTTCGAGCGTGTTGCCGCTGCGCAACGTCTCGTCGTAGCGGCCGTGCACGAGCTGCAGCAGCTGGACGGCGAACTCGATGTCGCGGATGCCGCCGGGTGCGAGCTTCACCTGCCGGTTCCCCGCGCGCTGGACCTCCCGGGAGGACTCGACGACCCCTTTCATCCGCTGGATCTCCGCCACCGCCTCCGCCTCGAGGCGGTCGGGCCACACGAACGGCCGGGTCGCTTCGACGAAGTCGCGGCCGAGTCGGGCGTCCCCAGCGACGTGGCGCGCCTTCAGCAGCGCCTGGAACTCCCACGCCTTCGCCCACCGCTCGTAGTAGGCGAGGTAGGCCTCGAGGCTGCGCAGGAGCGGTCCGTCCTTGCCCTCGGGGCGCAGGTTCGCGTCCACCTCGTACGCGCGGCCCTCCGGGGTCGTCTCGCCGAGCAACCGCAGGAACGCCGCCGCGACGCGGCGCGCGGCCTCGAGGTCGCCGTCGCCCACGAACATGACGTCGACGTCGGAGACGTAGTTGAGCTCGCGGCCGCCGAGCTTGCCCATCCCGATCACCGCGACCCGGGCGTCGGGGCGCTCGGTGTCGACGAGGTGGTCGAGAGCGGCGGCGAGGATGCCCTCCGCGAGGTCGGCGAGCTCGGCCGCCGTGGTCGGGGTGTCGGCGAGGCCGAGCAGGTCCCGGGCGGCGACGCGCAGCAGGCCGCGACGCTGGAAGGCCGCGAGCCTCCGTGCGGCGTCCTCGGGTGTCGCCCGGAGCTCCGCGGCCGCGCGGCGCTGCACGGTCGCGGCGTGCCACGGCTCGAGTTCGCCGGTGAGCACGGACAGCGCTGCCGGGCTGTCGGCGAGGAGCTCGCCGAGCGCCCGGCTGGCGCCGGCGACGGTCGCCGCGCGGGTCACGAGGGGCTGCCCCGCGCGCTCCCCGGCCACGAGGCTGGCCCAGCCGTCGGGGTGCGCCTCGGCGAGGCGGGCGAGCAGCGGGAGCGCGTGGTTGACGTTGAGCGTGCGGGCCAGGGCCTCGACGAGCGGCTCGGCGTCGGGTGCCGGCCCCTCGTCCCCCCACAGGCCGAGCGCGTGGAGCTGGGGCACCGCGGTGTCCGCGGCGATCCCGAGGCGGGCGAGCATGCCCTGCCCGCCGGCGGACCAGCGGTCGCGTACCACCATGGGGACGTCCGGCTCGTCCATGGTCTTACAGGGTCGGCAGGTACTTGCTCACCTCGTAGGGCGTGACCTGCGAGCGGTAGTCGTCCCACTCCACCCGCTTGTTGCGCAGGAAGAAGTCGAAGACGTGCTCGCCGAGCGCCTCGGCGACAAGCTCGGACTCCTCCATCGCGCGCAGCGCCCCGTCGAGGTTGTGCGGCAGGCTGCCGATGCCGGCGGCGCGACGTTCGGCGTCGGTGAGCTCGTAGATGTTGTCCTCGGCTTCCGGCGGCAGCTCGTAGCGCTTCTCGATGCCCCGCAGACCCGCGGCGAGGATGACCGAGAAGGCGAGGTAGGGGTTGCACGCCGGGTCGGGGACGCGGTACTCGATCCGTGCCGACGAGCCCTTCTTCGGCTTGTACATCGGGATGCGCACGAGCGAGGAGCGGTTGTGGCGTCCCCAGGAGACGTACACGGGCGCCTCGAAACCGGGGACGAGGCGCTTGTAGGAGTTCACCCACTGGCAGCAGACCGCGGTGATCTCGCGGGCGTGGGTGAGCAGCCCGGCGATGAACTGCTTTGCGACCGGCGACAGGTGGTAGGGGTCGGTCTCGTCGTAGAAGGCGTTCGTGTCGCCGTCGAACAGCGACACGTGCGTGTGCATGGCGCTGCCCCAGTGCTCGGCGAGGGGCTTGGGCATGAACGTCGCGTATATCCCACGACGCATGGCAACCTCCTTCACCACCAGGCGGTAAGTCATGAGGTTGTCGGCCATGGTCAGCGCGTCGGCGTAGCGCAGGTCGATCTCGTGCTGGCTCGGTGCGACCTCGTGGTGGGAGTACTCGACGGATATGCCCATGGCCTCCAGAGTCTGGATGGCCTCACGGCGGAAGTCGGACTGCACGTCCATAGGGGTGAGGTCGAAGTAGCCGCCGTTGTCGAGCGGCGTCGGGTCGTTCGGGCCCTTGAAGAGGAAGAACTCCATCTCCGGGTGGACGTAGAAGCTGAACCCCATGTCCGCCGCCCGCGCGAGGTTGCGCCGCAGAACCTGACGGGGGTCGGCGGTGAACGGCTCGCCCTCGGGGGTCCGGATGTCGCAGAACATGCGCGCCACCCCGGTGTCCTCGTCGGTGCGCCACGGCAGGACCTGGAAGGTCCCCGCGTCGGGCACGGCGAGCATGTCGGACTCCTGCACACGGGCGAAGCCGTCGACGGCGGAACCGTCGAAGCCGATCCCCTCGGCGAACGCGCCCTCGAGCTCGGACGAGGTGATCGCCACGGACTTCAGCATGCCGAGCACGTCGGTGAACCACAGTCGCACGAAGCGGATGTCGCGCTCCTCGACCGTGCGCAGCACGTACTCCTGCTGTTTGTCCACGGGCGCTCCCCTCACGGCGGTGCTGGTCGGGGCATCGTAGCGTCCGTACACGTGGAGAAGCGCAGCCCCGGCCGCTCGGGCGGTGACCGGTGCTGCGCTGCTCTGCGGGATCCGCGAGCCCCCTGCGGGCCCGCGGGTATCAGCCGTGCATGGCCGGTGGCTTGGCTTCCCGGGGCGGCAGGCCACGCGCGACACCAGTCGTCGGCTCGGTCACCGGGCCGGCCGGGTAGGCCGACGTGCCGAGCGCCGCCTCGGGGTAGGCGTACATGCCGTGCTCGTGGATGTCGAGGCCCTCGACCTCCTCGTCCTCGGACACGCGCAGCCCGATCACCGCCTTGATGACGGAGAGCAGCAGCGCCATGGCGACGGCGACCCAGAGGGCCACGGCGAGCACGCCGATGACCTGCGCCAGGAGCAGGGACACGCCGCCGCCGTAGAACAGGCCTTCCTCGGTGTGCGCGAGGCCGACCCACAGGGTGCCGACAATGCCGCAGACGCCGTGGACGCTGACCGCGCCGACCGGGTCGTCGACACGGATGGCGTCGAAGAAGGCGACGGCGAGCGCGACGACCACACCGGCGACGAGGCCGACCGCGAGGGCGCCGAAGTTGCTCACGACGTCCGCGCCGGCCGTAATGCCGACGAGGCCGGCGAGGATGCCGTTGCCGGTCATGGCGACGTCGAACTTGCCGTAGCGCACCCGCGTGAAGTAGGCCGCGGCGACCCCCCCGGCGCCACCGGCCAGCGCCGTGGTGACGAGTACCTTCGCGATCGTCTCCCCGTCCAGCGCGAGCACCGACCCGCCGTTGAAGCCGAACCAGCCGAAGAAGAGCAGGAGCACACCGAGCATGCCGAGCGGCATGGAGTGGCCGGGGATCGCCCGCGCCTTGCCGTCGGGGCCGAACTTGCCGATGCGCGCTCCGAGGAAGACGGTGGCCACCAGGCCGGCGATGCCACCGGTCATGTGCACGATGGTGGAGCCGGCGAAGTCGGTGAAGCCGAGCGCGTCGAGCCAGCCGCCGCCCCACGTCCAGGCGCCGACGATCGGGTAGATCAGCGCGGTCATGCCGGCGGCGATGGCGACATAGGCCCCGAACTTCATCCGCTCGGCGACCGCCCCGGAGACGATCGTCGCGGCGGTGGCCGCGAACATCGCCTGGAACGCGAAGTCCATCTCGAGCGTCGCGTCGGGCGCGTAGCTGCCGCCGATCAGTGCGAAGCTGTCCGACCCGAACAGCCCGGCGACGTTCGTGCCGTACATGAGCCCCCAGCCGATGAGGAAGTACACGACCATGCCGACGGCGATCGTCATGAGGTTCTTCATGACGATGTTCGCCGCGTTCTTCGACCGGACGAGTCCAGCCTCCAGGCACATGAAGCCCGCGTGCATGATGAACACCAGCACGGTGGCGACCATCAGGTAGATCACCATCATGCTGAGCTCGAGGCCCTCGACAGCCTCCATCGCGTCCATTCGACCCCTCCGTCTCGGTATGTGGCCGGTCGGCGTGATAGCCGGACCGCTACGGTGGGCACGGTAGGAGGACGGGCTTACCGCCCCGTTGCTCTCGTGTTTCCGCGGTGTAAAAGGACGCCCGCATGAGGCTCGCGCTCGCGCAGCTCAACCCCGTCGTCGGTGACGTCGGAGGCAACGCCGAGGCCATCCGCGCCGCCTACGACAACGCGGTGGCCGGCGGAGCCGACGTCGTGGTGACCGGCGAGCTGTCCCTCACCGGCTACCCGCCCGAGGACCTCGTCCTCAAGTCCGCGTTCGTCGCCGCGGTGCGCGACAGCCTCGACGCGCTCGCCGGCGGGGTCGGGCGCGTGCCGCTGCTCGTGGGCTTCACCGAGCGACTCGACGATGCCGCGACCCGCTGGGCCCGCCCGGTCATGAGCGAGGCGCCGTCGGTGCAGCGCCTCGCCAACGCCGCCGCGGTCCTCCGCGAGGGCGGCGTCGCGCGGGTGTACCGCAAGCACCGCATACCCAACTACGGCGTGTTCGACGAGGCCCGCTACTTCCGTGCCGGCCACGAGCTCGTCGGCTTCGCCGCCGGCGACGGACGGGTCGCGGTGACGATCTGCGAGGACCTGTGGGGCGAGGGCGGTCCGGTCGCGGACTCCGCCAGGGCCGGTGCCGACGTCGTCGTGTCGATGAACGCGAGCCCCTACCAACGCCACAAGCGGGCCGAACGCGAGCGCTGGGCGGCCCATCACGCCCGGGAGGGCGGCGTGTGGGTCGCCTACGTCAACCAGGTCGGGGGCCAGGACGAGGTCGTGTTCGACGGTGACTCGTTCGTCATGCGCCCCGACGGGGCCGTCGTGGCGCGTGCGGCGCGCTTCGCGCCCGACCTGCTCGTCGTCGACGTCGCGGTCGGCGACGAGGCGCCGGTGCCCCCTCCCCTCGTCGAGGAGCCCGCCGACCCCACCGCGGACGTCTACGACGCGCTCGTGCTGGCAACGCGCGACTACGTCCGCAAGAACGGCTTCGACCGCGTGTTCGTCGGCCTGTCGGGCGGGGTGGACTCCTCGCTCACGGCCGCGGTCGGCGCCGACGCGCTCGGGGCGGACGCGCTGACCGGCGTGGCGATGCCCTCGCCCTACAGCTCCGAGCACTCGCTCGCCGACGCCAGGGCGCTGGCCGCCAACCTCGGCTGCCGCTACCTCGAGCTGCCGATCGACAAGGTGATGGCGTCGTTCGATGACGCGCTCTCCGAGCCCTTCTCCGGCACCCAGCCGGGCCTGGCCGAGGAGAACATCCAGGCGCGCATCCGCGGGACCCTGCTCATGGCGCTGTCGAACAAGTTCGGCGGGCTCGTGCTCGCGACCGGCAACAAGAGCGAGCTCGCGGTCGGCTACGCAACCTTGTACGGCGACATGGCCGGGGGCTTCGCGCCGCTGAAGGACGTCTGGAAGACGACCGTGTACGCACTCTGCCACCACCGCAACCGCACGGGCGCGGTCATCCCCCCGGCGGTACTCACCAAGGAGCCCTCCGCCGAACTGCGCCACGACCAGCGCGACACCGACTCGCTGCCCTCGTACGACGTCCTCGACCCCATCCTGCAGGGCTACGTCGAGGAGGACGCGAGCGTCGCCGAGCTTGCCGCCCGCGGCTTCGACGAGGCCGTCGTGCGGGAGGTGACCGACCGGGTCGACCGGGCCGAGTACAAGCGCCGGCAGGCGGCCCCGGGCGCGAAGATCACCGCTCGGGCCTTCGGCAAGGACCGCCGCCTGCCGATCACGCAGGGATGGCGGGGCTGACCCGGCCGCCCTCGCGTTCGAGCAGGAGGGTGACCGGGCCGTCGGCGACGAAGTCGATGACCATGTGCGCCCCGAACACGCCGCGCGCCACCGGCGCGCGCAGCGCTTCGCAGTAGGCGGTGTAGCAGCGCTCGCCGTGGGCGGGTTCGGCGGCGCCGACGAACGACGGGCGCCGGCCCTTCCGCACGTCGCCGTAGAGGGTGAACTGGCTGATCGCGAGCACCCCGCCCCCGACGTCGAGCCGGCAGCGGTTCATGTGCCCGGCGTCGTCGGCGAAGATGCGCAGCCCGTCGGTCTTCGCCGCGAGCCATGCGGCGTCCCCGGGCGTTGAGCGCGCGCCGACGCCGACGAGCGCGACGAGGCCGTGCCCGATCGCCCCCACCGTCTCACCCGCGACCGCGACCGACGCGCGACGCACCCGTTGCAGGACCACTCGCATGGCGCGGTAGACTGCCATGGAGCCGCTGGACCCGTACAGCGTCGCCGTGGACAGCGAGGCGGGCCGGCAGGCGTCGAAAGGCCGTGGTCTGCCATGAGCGCGCACCTCCAGCGACCGTTGTCCATCCGTGACGTCCAGGCCTACAAGGAGCGCGGCGAGCGCTTCGCCATGCTCACCGCCTACGACCATCCCACCGCGGAGATCCTGGACGAGGCGGGGGTGCCGATCCTGCTCGTCGGCGACTCCGTCGGTGACAACGTCCTCGGCTACGACTCGACCGTGCCGGTGACGATGGCCGACATGCTGCATCACACTCGGGCGGTGCGCCGCGGCGCGCGCCGTGCGGTCGTGGTCGCGGACCTGCCGTTCATGAGCTACCAGGTGTCGGTGGAGGACGGGGTGCGAAACGCCGGCCGGCTCGTCAAGGAGGGTGGCGCGACGGCGGTGAAGCTCGAGGGCGCGGCCCGGGTCGTCGACCTCGTCGCCCGCCTCGTCGCCATCGGCATCCCCGTCATGGGTCACCTGGGGCTCACGCCGCAGAGCGTGCTGCAGATGGGCCACCGGGTACAGGGGCGCGACGAGGCGGGGGCGGAGGCGATCGTCGCCGCCGCGGCGGCGCTCGCCGCGGCGGGAGCCTTCGCCATCGTGCTCGAGGCGGTCCCCGCCGACCTCGCCCGCCGGGTGACGCAAGCCGTGCCGATCCCGACGATCGGCATCGGCGCCGGCCCTGGAACCGACGCCCAGGTGATGGTGATCCACGACCTGCTCGGCGTCTCCAGCGGCCGGCTGCCCCGCTTCGTCAAGGCCTACGCCGACCTGCGCAGCACGATCACCGACGCGGTGAAGGCCTACCAGGCCGAGGTGGCCTCCGGCGACTACCCTGCCGCCGAGCACACCTACACGTAGCGACCGCGGCAGGACGCGGCAGGACGCGGCAGGACGCGGCAGGAAAGGACGGGGCGGAATGCTCGACGCCTATCTCGCCGTGCTCGGCGGGTTGGCGCTGGTGCTCGGGGTCGCCTCCCGGAAGCTCCGCGACCTGCCGGTCTCCGAGCCGCTCGTCGCCCTTGTCGTGGGCGTGCTGCTCGGCCCGGTCGGGCTCGGCTGGCTCGAGCTGCCGGGCACCGACCGCGCCGCGACCCTCGCCATCGCCGCGAGGATCGCGCTGGCCCTGTCGGTCATGGCCGTGGCGCTGCGCTTTCCCCTCGCGGAGATCCGCATGCGGCTTCGCCCCGTCGTGGTGCTGACACTCGTCGGGATGCTCGGCATGGCCGCGCTGACGACCGGCCTGTCCGCGCTCGTGCTCGGCCTGCCGGCGGCGGGGGCGTGGCTGCTCGGGGCGGCCCTCGCGCCCACCGACCCGGTCCTGTCGTCGAGCATCGTCGAAGGCGGTCCCGCGCAGCGCGACCTGCCCCTGCGTCTGCGCCTGCTCATCTCGATCGAGTCGGCGGCCAACGACGGGCTCGCCGCCCCGCTCGTGACCCTCGGCGTCGTCCTCGTCCACGCGCGCTCGCTCGCGGAGGGGGCCGGCGAGGTCCTCGCCGGCCTGGCCGTCGCGGTCGTCGTCGGCGCGGTGCTCGGCTACGCCGTCGGGCGCCTCGTCGAGTGGGCCGAGCGCCACCGCGACATCGAGCACTCCGCCTTCCTCGCCCTCACGCTGTCGCTCACCGCCGTCGTGCTCGGGGTCGCCCAGCTCGCTCGGGGCGACGCCGTCCTCGCGGTGTTCGTCGCGGGGCTGCTCTACAACCACGCCATCACCCGCGCCGAGCGCTCCGAGGAGTGGGAGGTGCAGGAGGCGATCAACCGCTTCCTCGTCCTGCCGGTGTTCGCCCTGCTCGGCGTCGCGCTGCCCTGGGGTGCCTGGGGCGACCTCGGCTGGCGGGGCCCGGCCTTCGTCGCGGGGGTGCTCGTGCTGCGCAGGCTGCCGGTCGCGTTCGCGCTTGCGCGTCCCCTGCGGCTGCGCGCGCACGAGACGCTCTTCCTCGGCTGGTTCGGCCCCGTCGGGGTCGCCGCGCTGCTCTACCTCACCGAAGCGGTGCTCGAGGAGGCCCTCACCGAGCCGATGTGGGCTGCCGGCACCCTGGCCATCACCGCGAACGTCGTCGTGCACGGCCTCACCGCGACGCCGGGCCGCCGGCGCTTCGCCCGTGCGCACGGGGGGTGACGGCGGTGGTGGCGCTCTGCCGGCCCTTCAGCGCCGGCAGAGGGGCGCATCCCCCGACGCGCGCCGCCCCCCGCCGGCGGAGCCACCGGCCGGCACCAGGACGCCGTTGGTGACCCGCAGGAACGGCACAGCCTTCGTCATGGCCTCGGCGAACTCCTCGTCCGGGTCGGAGTCCGCCACGATGGCGCCACCCGTGCCGTAGCGCGCAACCCCGTCGTGCACGACCGCAGTGCGGATGGCGACAGAGAGGTCGACGAGACCCCGGGAGACCACGCCGAGCGCCCCGCAGTACACGCCCCGGCGAACCGGCTCGACGAGGCGGGTGCGGGCCACGGCCATGCGCTTGGGCGCGCCGGTAACCGACCCCGACGGGAAGGTCGCTGCGAGCAGCCCGCCGAGCCCGACGTCGGCGCGCAGCCGCCCCGTCACCGTCGACGTGAGGTGCCAGACGGTCGGGTGGCCTTCGAGGGCGGCGAGCTCGGGAACCTCGATGGTGCCAGGCACGCAGACCCGGCCGAGATCGTTGCGTTCGAGGTCCACGATCATCACGTGCTCGGCGTTGTCCTTCTCGCTCGCTCGCAGCTGCCGCTCCGCCGCCGCGTCGCGGTCGCGGTCGTCGTAACGGGGACGGGTGCCCTTGATGGGCCGGGTGACGATCCGGTCGGCGTCCGAGCGCAGGAACGTCTCGGGGGACACGGAGACGATCTCCACCCCGCCGGGCAGGCGCGCGTAGGCGGCGTGGGCCGCACCCGGCGACGCCGCCTGCAGCCGACGGGCGAGCGCGAGACCGCCGCCGGTCCACGGCACGGCCGCCTGCAAGGTGAGGTTGAGCTGGTAGAGGTCCCCCGCAGCTATCCATGCGAGGACCCGCGCGACGGCCGCGGCGTGCGCGGGCGCCGGCAGCGACAGCTCGACGGACGCCGGGCGCGGGTGAGCGCCGAAATCAGGCCGCCTCGCCGTCGCCGCCCGCACGCGCCGCCGGAGGTCCGCCAGGCGCTCGGAGGGCGGCCGGCGGGTCAGGCCGGGGAGGTCCGCCGCCACGAGCCAGGCGCGCTCCCCGCCGGGGGGGACGCAGACCGCCGCGTCGTACACGCCGAAGCACAGCCCGGGCAGCGGGGCGACGCCCGGGCGGGGGTCGTCGTCGGGCAGGTCGACGAAGGCCGCCGCGCACGCGTCGGTGACGAAGCCGGCGGCCCCGCCGAGAAACGGCGGCATGCCCGTCCCCGCAGCCGCCCGCCATCCGCAGCGCCGCCCGAGGGCGTCGAGGTCACAGGCGTCCTCCACCACGGCCACCGGGTCGGCGAGGGCGACCTGCCAGCCCCGCACCGTGTGGACCTGGGGTAGCCGCAGCCCCGGCAGGCTCGCGACAGCGAGGACGTCGACGGCTGTGGGCAGCTCTTCGAGCACCGTCCCCGGCCACGGCTCCTGGGGACGCACGGCCGGCGCGTCAGGCGTTGGACGGGACGCCGTACTTGCGGCGGAAGGCCGCGTCGTCGAGCTCGTCCAGATCCGCCTGCAGCTCCGCCTCGAACTGCACGGCCTGCTCCTGGTGCGTGAACGTCTGCGCCCACAGCAGCTGGCCGGACGCCACCGACTGCAGCTGCACGTCGTACATCATCGAGCCGTTGTAGCCGCCGCGGGTGCGGGTGAGGGCGCGAAAGTGGTGCCTGGCCGGTTCGCTCACAAGTGCAGACCTCGGGGGTCGGTGGGGGGAAGGTCGCTTCGACGTGGCCGGTGGCGAGTCGCAGCCAGACTGTCCCCAAGGGAAATCGGACGGTACCCGACAGCGGCTGCGCCTCGCAACGTCCGGTCGGTCGCCGGGCGCCCTGCACTAGACTCCGGTGGCGAAGGAGGCAGGGTGAAGGTCTACACCAGGCGGGGCGACGACGGCACCACCGGCCTGCTCTACGGCGGTCGCGTGGACAAGGACGACCTGCGCACCGAGGCCTACGGCACCGTGGACGAGGCCGTCTCGGCCCTCGGCATGGCCCGCGCCCAGCTGGCCGACAGCCCCTGGCACGACGCGGTGCTCGGCATCCAGCGGGAGCTGTTCGTCGTCGGCGCGCAGCTCGCCACCCACACCGACCACTGGCACCAGCTGACCGACGGGGTGTCGCGGGTCACCCCGGACATGACCCCCCGCCTCGAGGACGCCATCGACGAGCTCACGGCGGCCTGCCCGCTGCCGACCGAGTTCGTCGTGCCGGGCGGGCGCCCCGCCGGCGCGGCGCTCGACCTCGCCCGGACCGTCGTCCGGCGCGCCGAGCGCCATGCCGTGCGCATGCGCCGCTCGGGCGTCCTTCCCGACGACGTCATCCTGCGCTACCTCAACCGCCTGTCGGACTACCTGTTCGTGCTCGCCCGGACCGTGGAGGGCGGCCGCCACACGCCGACCCGCGAGCGCTGAGGGCGCCGGCGCAGCTCAGCCCGCCGCCACGCGGTCGACGAGCCACAGGACCGCCTCGCCGTCGACCCGGGATGCGGGTGCGGCCGGGTCGCCCTCACGGACCCTGCGAACGCCTCGCGCTTGCCGGCGCCGGCCACGGGGACGTCGTCGACGACACGGACCTCGCCGATCACGAGGCCACCTCACCCCGCAGCCGGGGGAGGACCTCCGCGCCGACGCGGGCGACCGTTTCGAGGGGGTCGACGCTTGCGACCTGGATCGCCACGGTGTCGGCGCCCGCCCGCTCGACGAGCGGCCGGTAGACGGCGACGAGCTCGTCGGCGTCGCGGGCGACGGCGTACTGGCCGAGGATCTCCTCGCGGTCCATGGCATCCGCGCGCTCCCGCAGCATCCTCGGGTCGACCGCCTCCAGGCGGCCGGGGGCCCGCAGCCCACGCAGCGGCGCGAGGGCTCGCCACGCCTCCTCCTCGTCGGCGGCGAGCACGCACCAGCGGGTGGCGAGCACGCGCGGCGCGGCGCCCCGCCGTCGGGCCGCTTCCCGGTAGGGGCCGATGACCCGCCGCAGCGCGTCGTCGGGATCTTTCACGCTCGTGAGGAGCCCGTCGGCGTGCGCGCCGGCGAACCGCGCCGACTTGGGTCCACCCGCGGCCATCCAGATGGGCACGCGCCCCAGCGGGGGGCTGTAGAGCTTCGCCCGGTCGGTGCGGTAGTGCTCGCCGGCGAAGTCGACCCGCTCGCCGTCGAGCAGCCGCCGAAGGATCTGCAGCGCCTCGCGCATCCGCGCGATGCGCTCCGCGTAACCGGGGAAAACCCAGCCCAGCGGCGCCTCGTTGATCGCCTCCCCGGTCCCCACGCCAAGCCGGAACCGTCCCCCGGAGAGCCGGTCGACGGTCGCGGCGGCCTGCGCGACGAGAGCGGGATGGTAGCGGTACAGCGGGCACGTCACGCTCGTCGCAAGCTCGACGCGCTCCGTGGCCTGGGCGACGGCACCGAACCACGACCACACGAAGCTGGCGGCCGAGTGGTCGTCGACCCAGGGGTGGAAGTGGTCGGCGCCCGTCACCATGTCGAACCCCGCCCGTTCGGCGGCCACGGCCTCGGCGACGAGGTCCTCGGGTTGGGAGGACTCGTGACTGCAGAGCCAGGCGAACGTCGTCGTCATCGGCTGGACGAGTCTCGCACCGTCACGGGCCGGTGCGTAGATTGGCCCGACGCCACCGGCTGGCAGGCAGGGCAATCGCGGAAGAGGGCGGCATGAGGATCGGCATGGTGGGCCTCGGGCGCATGGGCGGCAACATGACCCGCCGCCTCGTCGGCGCGGGACATGAGGTGGTGGTCTTCGACCACGACGCCGCTGTGGTCGCCGCCCTCGCCGCCGAGGACCCCGCCATCCGCCCCGCGGGGGGGCTCGCCGCACTCGTCGACGAGCTCGCCGAGCCGCGCGTCGTGTGGGTCATGGTGCCGGCCGGCGCACCGACGACCGAGACGGTCCACGGCCTCGTCGCGGCACTCTCCCCCGGCGACGTCGTCGTGAACGGCGGCAATTGCCGGTGGACGGACGCACTCGCCTACAGCGCGCTGGCGGCCGAGGCCGGCGTCGCCCACGTCGACGCGGGGGTGTCGGGAGGGGTGTGGGGCCTCGCGCACGGCTACTGCCTCATGGTCGGCGGGGACGAGGCGGCCTGCCGCCTCGCCGCACCCGTCTTCACCGCCCTGGCCACCGAAGGGGGCTATGCCCGCGTGGGCGGCCCCGGCAGCGGGCACTTCACGAAGATGGTGCACAACGGCATCGAGTACGCCCTGCTGCAGGCCTACGCCGAGGGCTTCGCGCTGCTCCACGACAGCGGGCTCGACGTCGACCTCGCCGACATCGCCGAGCTGTGGCGGCACGGCTCCGTCGTGCGCTCATGGCTGCTCGACCTCGTCGCGACGGTGCTCGCCGAGGGGGGCGACCTTTCGTCGGTCGCAGCATACGTGGAGGACTCGGGTGAGGGCAGGTGGACGGTCGAGGCGGCCGTCGAGCGGGCGGTCGCCGTCCCGGCGATCGCCGCGAGCCTCTTCGCCCGCTTCGCCTCGCGGCGCGACTCGTTCGGCGACCGGCTGATCGCCGCCCTGCGGGCGGCGTTCGGCGGCCACGCGGTCCGCTCCCCCGCCGATCCCGGCGCCGAGCGCGACGGGAAAGGGCCGGCGTGAGCGTGGCCGACGCACCGTTGGGGCGCGGCGTGTACGGCCCCGGCGAGCTGCCATCGGGCCTGCGCCGGGCGCTCGCCCGTGCGGACGCCGGCAAGACCCTCTCGGTGGACGAGGCCACCGCGCTCCTACAGGCCCGCGGTCCCGCCCTGACCGCGCTCATGGCCACCGCCGCGCGCGTGCGCGACGGCGCCTACCCCGAGCGCATCACCTACAGCCGCAAGGTGTTCATCCCCCTCACGCACCTGTGTCGTGACACCTGCGGCTACTGCACCTTCGCATGGCCCCCGAAGGGCGACGTGCCCGCCTACCTCTCCCCCGCCGAGGTGCTCGCGATCGCACGCGCCGGGCAGGCGGCGGGTTGCAAGGAGGCGCTGTTCACGCTCGGCGACAAGCCCGAGGACCGCTATCCCGCGGCCCGCCAGTGGCTCGAGCAGCGCGGGTTCGCGACGACGCTCGAGTACCTGCGCGCAGTGGCCATCGCGGTCGTCGAAGCCACCGGCCTCATCCCTCACCTCAACCCGGGGGTGATGACCTGGAACGACCTCGCGAGCCTGAAGCAGGTGTCCGGGTCGATGGGTCTCATGCTCGAGACGGCGAGCAGCCGCCTGCTCGCGCGCGGCCAGGCTCACTGGCACGCGCCGGACAAGGCTCCCGCGGTGCGGCTGCGCACGATCGAGGACGCCGGCCGCCTGTCGATCCCCTTCACCTCCGGCATCCTCGTCGGCATCGGCGAGACGCTACGGGAGCGCGCCGAGGCGCTGTTCGCCCTCCGCGCCTCGGCGGCTCGCTACGGCCACCTGCAGGAGGTCATCGTCCAGAACTTCCGGCCGAAGCCCGGCACGGCCATGCGCG
This sequence comes from Egibacteraceae bacterium, assembly GCA_035540635.1. Classification (NCBI taxonomy): domain Bacteria; kingdom Bacillati; phylum Actinomycetota; class Nitriliruptoria; order Egibacterales; family Egibacteraceae; species Egibacteraceae bacterium. The sequence continues at coordinate 30,226 of DATLGH010000058.1, forward strand.
ACCGCCCCCCGCCGGCGCGCGAGGAGCTGCTCGCCGCGGTCGCGGTCACCCGGATCCTGCTGCCCACACGGGTGCACGTCCAGGCGCCGCCGAACCTCTCACCCGGCGCGGAGGGCGACCTCGTCGCCGCGGGGATCGACGACTGGGGCGGCGTCTCGCCGGTCACCGTCGACCACGTCAACCCCGAGCACGCGTGGCCAGGGCTCGACGCGCTCGCCGCACGCACCGCCGCGACCGGCAGGACGCTCGAGGAGCGCCTGTGCGTCTACCCCGAGTACGTCCGCCAACCCGACCCGTGGCTGGCCGGGCGCATGCGCGGGCCGGTGCTCGCGCTCGCGGCCGCCGACGGCCTCGCCGGCCCCGACGCCCCGGTGGGGCATGCCTGGCAGGACCCCGAGCGCCTGGCCGTGGCGCGGGCGGGCGACGACGTCCGCTGGCTCGGGGCCGTCGCCGGGCAGGGCGTGACGGCGCTCCGGCGGGAGGCGCGCCTGCGTGCGGACGCCGACGCGGTCTACGGCGACACCCAGCTCATCGCCGCGGAGACCCTGCGGCGGGGCGTTCCGCCGCCGGACCGCCGGGCCCAGGGGGTGCCCGCGTCGCGGCGCTCGCGCGTCCGCCCCGAAGTCACCGCGGTGCTGCGCCGCGCCGAGGCGGGCACTCCTCCGAGCGAGGAGGAGGCGCTCGCCCTCTTCGCCACCTCCGGCGCCGACCTCGACGCGCTCGTGCGCACCGCCGACGCCGTGCGCGCCGAGCGGGTCGGTGAGGTCGTCACCTACGTCGTCAACCGCAACATCAACTTCACGAACATCTGCTACACGGGGTGCCGGTTCTGCGCGTTCGCACAGCGCCGCGACGACGCCGACGCCTACTTCCTGTCGCTTCAGGAGATCGCCGACCGCGCCGAGGAGGCGTGGGAGGTCGGGGCCACCGAGGTGTGCATGCAGGGTGGCATCCACCCCGACCTCGGCGGCGACTACTACTTCGACCTCCTGCGTGCCGTGCGTCGTCGGGTGCCGGACCTCCACATCCATGCCTTCTCCCCGATGGAGGTCGTCAACGGCGCCGCCCGGCTGGGCATCGGGGTCCGCGAGTGGCTTGTCGAGGCACGGTCCGCGGGGCTCGACACGATCCCCGGCACCGCCGCGGAGATCCTCGACGACGAGGTCCGCTGGGTCCTCACGAAGGGCAAGCTGCCCACCGACGCCTGGGTCGAGGTCGTGACGACGGCGCACGCGCTCGGCATCCGGTCGTCGTCGACGATGATGTACGGCCACGTCGACGAGCCACGGCACTGGGCGGCGCACCTCCACCTGCTGCGCCGCCTCCAGCAGGCGAACGTCGAGGCGGGCGTCGCCGGCTTCACCGAGTTCGTGGCCCTCCCGTTCATCCACACCCAGGCGCCCCTGTACCTCGCCGGCGTCGCGCGGCCCGGCCCGACCTGGGAGGAGAACCTCAAGGTGCACGCCGTCGCCCGCCTCGTCCTGCAGGGCGTCATCGACAACGTCCAGCTGTCCTGGGTGAAGGTGGGCCTGGAGGGCGCGCGGCGGCTGCTCGCCGCCGGGTGCAACGACCTCGGCGGCACGCTCATGGAAGAGACCATCAGCCGCATGGCCGGGGCGGACCACGGCGTGCGCCAGGACCCCGAGACCCTCCGCCACGTCGCCCGCCTCGCCGGCCGCGTCCCCGCCGAGCGCACGACCGACTACGCCCGCATCGCCCCCGAGGGCTTCCGGTACCGCCTTTCCGCCGGCGCCTGACCCCCGACGGCGGGGCGCGGCGCGTGCTCACGACGCCCGTGCGGACGATCAGGCGACGCCGGCCTCGTCGCGGGGCCGCCGGCCGTCCTCGTGGATGGCGTCCTCGACGCTCTCGGGCAGGTCGACGACGCTCGCGCGCCCCCGCAGGAGGGCCCGCTTCTCGGGGGGCAGGGCGCTTCGGACGGCGTCGAGGGCCTCCTGGCCGGTGAGCGACTCCCGCTCGACGAGCGCGTCCGCCATGGCGTCGAGGCCGGGGCGCAGCTCCTCGAAGCGGGCGCACACCTCGTCGAGGGCGGTGGTGAGTATCCGCTGCACCTCAGCGTCGACCGTCTCGGCGGTCCTCTCGGAGTACTCGTGACCGCGCGTCAGCTCCTCGCCGAGGAAGACCTGCTGCTGGTTGCCGTAGCCGACAGGACCCAGCGCGTCGCTCATCCCGAACTCCTTCACGATGGCGCGGGCGAGCTTCGTGGCCTGGACGAGGTCGTGCTGGCCGCCGGTGGTCGGCTGCCCGAGGAAGACCATCTCGGCCGCCCTGCCCCCGAGCATGACCTTGATCTTCGCGTCGAGGTAGCTGCGGAGGTAGATGTGGCGCTCGTCGATCGGCAGCTGAGTCGTGACGCCGAGGGCCATGCCGATCGGCAGGACCGTCACCTTGTAGACGGGATCGGCCTCCTCCTCGAGGAAGGCGGCGAGCGCGTGGCCGCCCTCGTGGTAGGCGACGGCGCGCTTCTCCTCCTCGTTGAGGCTGAGGCTCGCACGGGCGCGGCCGATCGTGTGCCGCTCGCGCGCCTGCTCGATGTCGCGCATGCGGATCTCGTCGGAGCCGTCGCGCACGGCGATGAGCGCGGCCTCGTTGATGAGGTTCTTGAGGTCAGCTCCGCTCATGCCGGGCGTGCCCCGCGCGACCGTGCGCAGGTCGACGTCGTCGGCGATCGGCTTGCCCTTCGTGTGCACGCCGAGGATCTCGACACGCTCGTCGAGGGTCGGCAGGGGCACGACGATCTGACGGTCGAAGCGGCCGGGGCGCTGCAGTGCGGGGTCGAGCACGTCGGGGCGGTTCGTCGCCGCCATGATGACGACGCCCTCGGATCCCTCGAACCCGTCGATCTCCCCGAGCATCTGGTTGAGGGTCTGCTCACGCTCGTCGTGCCCACCGCCGAGACCCGCGCCGCGCTTGCGACCGATCGAGTCGAGCTCGTCGATGAAGATGATGCACGGGGCGTTCTGCCGGGCGGTCTTGAACAGGTCACGCACCCGCGACGCGCCGACGCCGACGAACATCTCCATGAAGTCCGAGCCGGTCACGGAGATGAACGGCACACCCGCCTCGCCAGCGACGGCCCGCGCGAGCAGCGTCTTGCCGGTGCCGGGCGGCCCGACGAGCAGCATGCCCTTCGGCACCTCGGCGCCCGCCTTGCGGAAGCGGTCCGGCTCGCGCAGGAAGCTCACCACCTCCTGCACCTCCTCCTTCACCTCGCCGTAGCCGGCCACGTCCGCGAATCGCGTCGACGGCTCGTGGGGCTTGTGGACCTTGGCCTGCGACTTGCCGATCTGGGTCAGCCCGCCCATCTGGCCGCGGGCCTGGCGGTTCATCCACACGAAGAAGCCGATGAGCAGCAGCGCGGGGAGGATCCAGATGAGCAGGAACCACGGGCTCTCGGTATCCGGCTGCGCGGCGATCTCCACGTCGTTCTCGACGAGGAACGCCTCGATGCCCTGCTGGCCGATGACCGTGGTGGGCGGCAGCTGGGACGTGAACTCCTCGCCGTCGGCGAACTCACCGCGCAGGGACTCGCCCGTGAACGTCACCGTCTCCACGCGCCCGTCCTGCACGGCCGTGCGGAACTCGCTGTAGGTGATCGTGTCGTCCCGCTGGAAACCCGGGAAGAGCGCGACGACGAGCAGCACGAGGAGCAGGAGGGACAGCAGGCGGAAGCGGTTCATGCGGTCCACGGATGATCCTCGATCGTCCCTGCGCGGATTCGTAGGAGTCCGGCTTTGTCTCCCGCCCATCTTGATGGGATACCCCGCGGGCGGATTCTGACCCGCCCCGAGGGGACTTTGCGGGTGCGCGCGGCCACCGCGACGATGCCCCAATGCTAACTGCGCGCCCCGTTCGCGGCGGGGACACCCGCTCTTACGACGTCGTCGTGCTCGGTGCAGGCATCGCCGGGCTCGTAACGGCGCTCGACCTCCTCGACCTGCGCCCCGGGCTGGCGATCGCGGTGATCGACAAGGGGGCGGCGGGCACGTCGGGGTCGACGGCCCTCGCACAGGGCGGCCTTGCCGCCGCGATCGGCCCTGCCGACACCCCGGCCCGCCATGCCGCGGACACCGTGCGGGCCGGTGACGGCCTGGCGGACCCCCAGGCGGCCGCTGTGCTGAGCCGCGAGGCGCCCGCCCGCGTCGACGACCTCGTCGCGCGGGGGGCGGCGTTCGACCGGAACGCCGACGGGCGCCTCGCGCTCGCCCGCGAAGGCGGGCAGTCGGTGCCTCGCAGCGTCCACGCCGCCGACGCGACGGGTGCGGCGATCTTCGCCGCCCTGCGCGGCCGCGCGACCGGCAGGCTCGAGCGCCTTCAGGGAACCGCCTGCACGCTGGCGGTCGCCGGTCGGCCACCGCGCGTGCGGGGCGCGTGGGTCGTCGTCGACGACCTCGAGGCGAACCCGTCCGGGCCGGCCCAGGAGGCCGGGCTCGTACTCGTCCGCGCCCCGGCCGTGATGCTGGCCACCGGCGGCTGCGGCGGCCTCTACGCGGTGACGACGAACCGTGGCGACGCCACCGCGGACGGCGTGGCGCTCGCGGCCGCCGCGGGCGCCACGCTCGTGGACATGGAGTTCGTGCAGTTCCACCCCACCGGGCTCCGCCCCGATCTCCGCGCCTCGGGCCACAGCCCGACGACCACCGTCTTCGCCCGCCGCCAGCTGCTCACCGAGGCGCTGCGCGGCGCCGGTGCGCTCCTCGTCGACCGCACGGGCCGGCGCTTCGTCGCCGACTACCACCCCGACGCCGAGCTCGCCCCCCGCCACGTCGTGACGAAGGCGATCCTCGACCAGCCCGATGGCGCGTGGCTCGACGCGACCGGACTCGCCCCCGAAGTGCTCGCCTCCGGCTTCCCCACGGTGCTCGCGGGTGCGAGGGCCCTCGGCTACGACCTCGCGACCGAACCCGTCCCCGTCGAGCCGTGCCAGCACTACATGGTCGGCGGCGTGGCGACGGACTTGTGGGGCCGCACCTCGCTGCCGGGGCTGTGGGCAGCCGGCGAGGTGGCCTGCACGGGCGTGCACGGCGCGAACCGCATGGCCGGCAACTCCCTAGCGCAGTCTTGCGTCTTCGCGCACCGGGCTGCGGTGTCCATCGGGGCGGCGCTCGGCGACACGCCCGATGGCGACGACGACGGGGATCCACCGGCCGACGGCCCCGCGCCGGTCGCGGACCTCGCCGCGCTGCGCAACGACGTGCGGGTCGCGATGAGCGCCGGGGCGGGGCCGGTGCGCACCGCCGACTCGCTCGACGCCACCGCCAAAGCCCTCGAAGTCGCGGCCGCGGTCCTCGGCGACGCGCAGCCATCCCTGCGGCGCGACGCCGTCGAGCTCGCCCACATGGTGGCCGTGGGACGCGTCATCGTGGGCAGCGCCCGCCTGCGCGCGGAGTCGCGTGGAGTGCACTGGCGTGACGACGCGCCGGCGCCCGATCCGCACTGGGGGGGTGTGCGTCTCCAGGTGCGCGTCCCGGCGGGTCTTGCAACGCCGCTGGTCTAGGCTGGGCCCGCGTTCGCGCCGCCGAGCCGAGAGGAGCACGGGTTGCTGCCCATAGAACGGCCCGACTACCGCCGGAGCAGGGAAGCCGACCTGCTCGGGGGCCTGCGCTCCCGGGACCCACTCGCGCTCGCCGAGGCCTATCACCGCACGAGCCCGGCCGCGCACGCGTGCGCCCGGCGGCTGCTCGGCGCGGCACGCGCCGTCGAGGCGCTGCTCACCGCCGTCTACGCCGAGCTGTGGGCCTCGCCTCCCGAGAGCGCACGCCTCGAGGGCTGGGTCCGGTCGCGCGCGTTCGCCGTCGGTGTCGAGCACCTCCGTGACCGCCGGGAGCCGCCCGCCGCCCCGTCGCTCTCGCTGCTCCTGCCCGACCTGCCCCCGCCCGAGCAGCCCGCACACGACTCCGCCGAGCAGATCCTCGCCGCGCTGCCCGATCCGGTCCGGCGTGCGGTGCTGCTCGCGCACGACCAGGGCGTGCCCACCGCCGCCCACGACGACCCCGACGCGGCGGACGCGCTCGCGCGGGGGCTCATGAGCCTGGCGGGGCCCGGCGAGGGACTGGACGACGGGGCAGAGGAGCAGTGCGCCGACATCACGCTCCTCGGGGACTGGACCCTCGGGCTCCTCGAGGCGGAGCGGGCGGCCCTCGTCGCCGCCGAGGTCGCCGACCGACCGGCGTGCGGCGCCCGGTCCCGGGCGCTGCGCCGCGGGCGACGGCGTCTCGAGGGCCTGCCACCGGCCCCTGACATGGGCCAGCGGGTCCTCGCGGCCGTGGTGGGCGGCACAGCAGCGCCGGTTCGCGCGTCCAGGGCTCCCGCCACCGAGGCGCCGTTGGCGGCGGCCGTCCCGACCTCCAGCCTCGGCGACGCGGTGGGCAGCCCGCCGATCCCTGTCGCGCCGCTCCCCTCGGCGCTCGACGACGAGACGGCCAGGCCGGAGCCGGCGGCTGACGAGGCCGACGCCCGCCGCCCCGCCGACGACCCCGGCGGCCAGGTCGAGCGGGAGCCCCCAGCCGCCGGACCGGCCGGTGAGGACGCCGTGGGCGGGGACGCCGTCGACGCCCTGGCGGGGGACGACGGGGCCGACGGGGACGACGTCGAGGACCTCGCGCTACGGGCCGCGGAGGAGGACGGGCCGCCCCAGGACGAGCACCTCGCGGCCGGCACCGAGACCGCCACCCTCAGCCCGGCGGCTCCCCGCAGCGGCCGACGGGTGGGGCGCCAGATGCTGAGCGTCGCGCTCATCGTGGTCGTGATCGCGCTCGGGGGCGCGCTCGGCCTGTTGATCGGATTCCTGCTCGTCGGCGGTCGCTAGCACCCACGGGAGGGGCGGCGCGGCGCGCGATCAGCCGTCGCGCGACCCGCCGGGGCCGCTGCCGTTGCCCTCCCGGCTGACGTGCCCGAGACGCGAGGAGATCTCGGTCGCGAGCGCCCGCACGCGCGGGCCGAGGCTTGCGGGCTCGGGAAGGCGCGGTGACGGTGCGACGATCCCCACGCTCGCGATCGGCCGGCCGGCGCGGTTGAGAACGGGGGCCGCGACCCCGGAGGCCCCTCGCTCGAGCTCGTCGGCGGACAGCGCGAACCCCCGCGCCCGGCAGGCTTCGAGCTCGGCGGCCAGGCGCGGCTGGCGCGCGACGAGCGGGTTGCGCTCGCCGGTGTCGAGGTAGGCGAGCAACGCCCGCCCGTGCGCGCCGACGCGCAGCGGGTGCCGGAACCCGACGTGGTAGCCGACACGGACGAACAGCCCCGCGGGCTCCACCCGGTCGACGACCACGACGTCCGCCCGGTCGCGCACCGCCAGGCACACCGCCTCCCGGCACTGCTCCATCAGCGCCCGCATGCCCGGCAGCGCGAGCCTGCGCACCTCGAGCCCCCGGCTCGCCCGGGCGCCGAGCTCGACGAGCGCCACGCCGAGGTGGAACCGACGGGTTTCGGCGTCGCGCACCACGAACCCCGCCGTCGTCAGCGTGTCGAGGAGGCGGTAGAGGACCGCCCGGTCCAGATCTGTCGAGCCGGCGAGCTCCGCGATGGTCGCGCCGTCGTTCGTGCTGCCGAGCGCGTGCAGCACGGCAAGGCCCCGCGACAGTGTGCGAGACCCCGAAGATGATGCGGTTGCAGGCACGCGCAGTTCCCCTCGTGCGCCGCGCGCACGGCGCCGCAGGCGAGTCTTCCGCCAGCCGGGGAAGCCGTCAAGGGGTCGGCCGAGCGATCGGTCCGCTGCTAGGCTGCAGCAGGGCCGTCCAGAGGAGCACTGCCGTGGCAGAGATCGAAACCCCGCTAGAGGCGATGGTCGAGGCCAGCGTCTTCAAGAAGCTCTACGACAACCGGATTCTCTACCTGCGCGGACCGATCGAGGACACGGTCGCCGACACCCTTGTCGCCCAGATGATGTCCCTCGACGCCGACGGCGACAAGGACGTCACGCTCTACATCAACTCCCCCGGCGGCCTCGTGAGCGGCATGTTCGCCGTCTACGACGTCATGCACCTCATGACCGCCAAGGTGAACACCGTCTGCGTCGGCATGGCGGCTTCCGCCGCCGCGTTCCTCCTCGCCACCCCCACGGGCACCCGCGCCGCCACGCCGAACGCGCGCATCATGTTCCACCAGCCGCTCGGCGGCGCGCGGGGACAGGCGGTCGACATCCAGATCCAGGCGAAGCAGATCGTCTACCTGCGCGAGCGGCTGTACGAGATCCTCGCCGAGCGCACGGGGCAGGACGTCGAACGCATCCGCAAGGACGCCGACCGCGACTTCTGGATGAGCGCGGAGGAAGCCGTCAAGTACGGCGCGATCGACGAGGTCCGCGCCCGCGGCGGCGTCTAGTCCGCCAGGGTGCTGACGCGGTCCTGGCGCGTGAGCATCCGGCCACGCTCACGGGCGAGCCGGTCGAGCAGGGCGTGCTCGGGCGGGACCGGGGTACGGCTGCCCGTCCCGGCCCGGGACGTCACCCGGGCGATCGCGTCGAGCCAGGCAAGCAGGTCGTCCTCGTCGCCCTCGAGGCTCACCTCCATCGCCGGGACGCCCGCGGCGAGGGCCTGAGCGGCACGGCTGCGCAGCGGGCCGGCGTAGCGGTCGAGCAGCCGCGCCAGGTCCGGGCGGGCCGTGCCCTCGCGGTCGGCGGCGAGCACGGTCAGGTCGACCTCCGGCGCCTGGCCGGACCAGCGGGCGCACGTGTCACCGATGAGGTCGAGCGCCCGCAGCACCACGGAGGGCTCCGCGAGACCGACCGCGACCCTGCGCGGACCGCTGCGGCGGCGCGTCCAGGTCGACAGCGTCGTCGTCCGCCCCGCTCGGTGCACGCAGGAGTGCCCCGCGTAATCCTTGGCGGTCTGGAGGAGCGGTGACAGGAGGTTGCGGGCCCACTCGAGGTAGCTGTTCCCGGGGGGTGGCTGCCCCTCGAGCTCGACCGCCCCGATCGACAACGCGATCCCCTCGGCGTCCACGCCCCCCGGCAGATGCAGCACGGTCCGCACGAGGGGGATGACCTCGCTCTCGACGCTCGGGACGAGCTTGCCGAGGAGCTCGTCGTGGCGTCGGGGGGAGACGAGCAGGAGGAAGTGGTCACCGCTCACATGGGCGACCGCGGCGTCCTCGACGCCCGCCGCCACCCCGGCCAGGCAGCGCGCCAGGCTGCGGATGACCTCGTCACCGGCGGCGAAGCCCCCGAGGTCGTTCACCCTGCGGAAGCCGTCGAGGTCGACGAAGAGCATCGTCGTCGCCTCGCCGCTGTCGAGCCGGCGGCGCAGCTCGGCTTCCACCCAGCCCCGGCCCACGAGGCCCGACACAGGGTTCACGTCCTCGACGCCCTGGTGGCGGACGCCCGCGAGGGTTCGTAGCACGTCGCGGACGCTGACGACCCCGACGACGTCACCGCGGGGGTCGGTGACGACGATGTCGTCGGTGGCCTCGGCGGGGTCTCGGGCGGCCATGATCGCCGCCACCTCGACGAGGTCGAGCGAGGCCTCGACCGTGAGCGGCTGGCGGTCGGCGACCTCGCCGACCGTGACGTCGCTGACCCTCGTCCAGTCGTCGAGCCCCGCGATGTAGCGCTGTTCGACCGCCCGGCGGGCGAGCTGCCCCGCGAGTCGGGTCCGACGTGGACCGGGGTGCGCGACGACGAGCATGCCGAGCGACGGGTCGGACACGAACCGCGCGTACGCGTCACGGACAGGCAGTCCGGGGTCGACGACCGTGGCGGGGCGGGCGAGCTCACCGATGGTGACCTGCGCCGCACCCAGCTGGAGCCGCTGCGCCGCGGAAGCGATCGCCCGGCGGGCGGCCCGGGAGGGCATGACGAACTGGCCGATGGTGGGCCGGGCGAGGTAGTAGCCCTGCCCCGCCTCGACGCCGAGGCCGGCGAGGCTGACGAGCTCGAAGTCCGTCTCGATGCCCTCGGCGATCAGGCGCGACCCGATCTGGCGGGAGAAGCGGACCATCGCGTCGATGAACGCGTGGCGCGGGCCGTCGGCGTCTACACCGGTCACGAGATCACGGTCGAGCTTGATGTAGGAAGGCCGCAGGCGGGTGATGACGCGGAACGACGCGTGCCCGGCCCCGGCGTCGTCGACGGCGAGCCCGATTCCGAGGTGGCGGAGACGTCGCGCCTTGCGGCCGAGCGCCTCCAGGTCGTGGATGGCCTCGGACTCGGTGACCTCGACGACGAGGTCGGTCGCCGACAGCCCGCTGCGCAGTGCCCCCTCGAGCAGCTCGTCGATGTCGAAGCGGGGGTCGACGAGCGTTGTCGGGCTCACGTTGACGAACAGCTTCGCCCGGGGCTCCTTGCCCCCCGTCCCCTCGACCGCGGCGCGAACCGCCTGCCGCTCCCCGTCGAGTCGCAGCCCGGCCCGCTCGAGCGCCGCGAAGTACACGAGCGGGTCACCGGCGGCGGCATGGCGCGGTCGCGCAAGCGCCTCGTACGCGATCACCGCCCCTGACCCGAGGTGGACGATCGGCTGATAGGCGACCTCCACGCCTGCGTCGAGCAGGCTCACCGCGTCCGCCGCCTGTGCGCCCCCGACAGCATGCAGCCCTCGAAGGGAGGGTCGAGGGGCGGCCATGGGGTTGTTGTTCGGCATGACACCGGGCGACCTTTAGCGGCGGGGACCCGGCCGGTCGCCGGGACCGCCCATTGTGCGCGCTGCGGGCGCAGACGTGCCACCGCCGCGACCAAGGCCGCCAGAACCTGCGCGACCTGCTGCTCGCCGGCGTCGCCTCCGACCAGGACCGGTTGCCGGACGCCAGTACTTCGACGACCTGCGCGATGAGGTGGACACCACGCCCGATGAGTGACCTGCGCCTCGTCGTCCCCCGCGGGCTCGCCACCCAGGACCTGCGCGCCACGGCAGCCCACTACGCCGGCGAGGTCGACGCCGCAACGGCACGACCGCCTTCACCCTCAACACCTACGCCCACGTGCTGCTCGGCATCCAGGCTGCTCGCCCCTCTCGGAGGTCAGGTCTCGGTGAGGCCCGGATGCGCCGCATCGATGCCGTGAGACCGTGCTGCTGCGACGAGACGCTCGTCGTAGGCGACAAGGACGTCGAGCTCGTCACCGAGGTCCAATGCGGCGGCCAGATGGATCGCATCCGGTGAACGCATCGTGGCTGGCTCGCGCCGGCCGGCCGCGCTGAACAGCGCGGTCTGGAACTGCTGCGGGCGTCTACGAGATGGTCGCCGCCCCACAACTCGCCAGAGCACAGCCGCAGGTCGCGGACGCTGAAGACGTCAACAGGTTCCACCGGTTCAACCTCCCGTGTGCCATCAAAGCGCAGCGCACTTTGGCAGGTTGCCCCGGGATCCGTCCCATGCTGACCAGGGGATCGCAGGTTCGCGAGAAGGGGCGTGGGGCGCAGGTTAGCCAGCGAACAGCCACAAGCGGGCGCTTGCCAAAGTTTGCCAAGTCATCGTAGGCTGAGCACATGCCGACCATGAACATCTCCCTGCCCGAGGCCCTTCGTGCGTTCGTGGAGGACCAGATCGCCCAGCGCCGCTACGGCACGACCAGCGAGTACATCCGCGATCTGATCCGCCGCGACCAGGACCGTCAGAACCTGCGCGACCTGCTGCTCGCCGGCGCCGCCTCCGAACCGGGACCGGTTGCCGGACCCGAATACTTCGACGGCCTCCGCGCCGAGGTGGACACCACGCCTGGTGGGTGACCCGCACCCCGTCATCCCCCGCAGGCTCGCCACCCAGGACCTGCGCGACGCGGCAGTCCACTACGCCAGCGAGGTCGACCCCGCAACGGCACGACGGTTCATCGACGCGGTGGAACAGGCCTTCACCCTCATCGCCCGTCAACCGGCGATCGGCTCCCCCCGCTACGCCGTCGAGCTCGACCTGCCGGGGTTGCGAGCACGACCCGTCGAGCAGTTCCCCTACCTGATCTTCTACCTCGAGCACGACGACCACATCGACGTCCTGCGCATCCTCCACGCCCGCCGCGACATGCCGACCAGCCTGCAGGACCCAGCAGAGGACACCTGAGCACCTGCGGCAACGCTCGGAGACCCGTAACCCATCCCGCACCTGTCGCAAACTGATGCCGTGTCCTCGCACCGCACCGCTGTGGAGCTCGCGTCACTGCCCGTGGCGTCGGGAGGGGCCCGGCGGTCCACGCCCGGTGGCCCGCCCCGGCGCGGCGGGTGCGTGCGCAGCACGGCAGGCCTCGATCGCGCCGGCGAACTCCATCAACCGGAGAAGTGCTGCACGCTCCCCTCGGCAGCGGTGACCGTGCCGGCCACGTCATCGCCCACAAGACAACCCCTGCCGCAGGGCACGATGGAGGTTGATGTCATGGTTCGCAAGCAGCTCTACATCGATGAGGCCCACGAAGCCGAACTGAAGCGTCGCGCCGCCGAATCTGGCCTGACGGAAGCCGAGATCGTTCGCCAGGCCCTCGACCAGCACCTCACGGGGGCGGCCCATGGCGCTCGAGGCCAGGGCCGCGGGAGGATGGCCGCCGCCGCAGACCTCGACGCGCACGCCGACGACCTGGTCGAGAAGCTGACGAGTCGGGCTGTGGCCTCGTCGGAGCCAGATCGCGAATGGACCAGGGACGAGCTGTACGACGACCGTGAGCACCCGCGCCGCTGCGCAGTGACTCTTGTCGTCTTCGACACCATCGTCATCGTCTATCGCTACGACGCCCGCGATGACGCCAAGCGAGGGACGGCGGCATCTACGTCGACAAGGCGCGAGCGGCGGCGCGGCACGGATGTGGCGACGACAACTGCTGCACCCCGATAGGCCGTGAGTGAGGCGCCCGGTGCAATACTTGGGAGCCATGGAGGCCGAGCCTGCCCGGCCGTGCTGTGTGCACGTCGAGGAGAACGCCAGGCTGCGCGGCGAGCTGGCCAGGACCCGCGGCGAGCTCGAGGGGCTGCGCCGCGCCCTGGCCGAAGCCACCGCCGGTGGGGCCGACCACAACGGCGTCGTTCCTGCGCCCCTGGAACCTCGCCTCAGCGGCGCGGTGGGGGGACCGCTGCCCGACGGTGGGCGCTCTGCCCGTGTCCACCAGCGCTCGTCGCGGCGCGCGAAGCTGGCGCTCTACCGCACGCTGTTCGCGGGCCGCGGCGACGTCTACGCCCGTCGCTTCGAGAATCGGGTCAAGGGCGCCAGCGGCTGGTGGCCGGTCCACACCGGCGGCCCGAGCATTCCTCGCGAACAGCGGCAGTACCTGCCGCTGACCGACGAGGTGATCGCCGCCCACCTCGAGGGGCGCGACACGATCGGCCTGTACCCGCTGCTGCCCGGCGACACGTGCCGCCTGCTCGCCTGCGACTTCGACAAGGCGACGTGGCGCCTGGACGTGCAGGCCTACTGCGAGGCCGCCGAGGCGGCCGGCGTGCCCACCGCCGTGGAGCTGTCCCGTTCCGGCGACGGCGCGCACGTGTGGACGTTCTTCACCGCCCCGGTCGCGGCCGCCGACGCCAGGGCGATGGGCGCGGCGCTCCTGCGCGAGGCGATCGCGCTGCGCGGCGAGCTCGACCTCGACAGCTACGACCGCTTCTTCCCCTCCCAGGACCACCTGCCCGAGCGGGGATTCGGCAACCTGATCGCGCTGCCGCTGCAGGGCGAGTGCCGCCGCGAGCGCCACACCACCGTGTTCGTCGACCCACCTACGTTCGAGCCCTGGCCCGACCAGTTCGCGTACCTGGATTGCGTGCAGCGCCTGTCACCCGCGGACGTGCGGCGCATCACCGAAGACCTCCGGCCGCTCGTCGTGGGACCGCAGGCCCGCCTGCACCGCTCGGCTCTGCGTGCCGACCCCGACCCGCCGGCAACCGTCCCGGCGCAGCTCGCGGGGATGCTCGCGATCCGCCGGGCGGGCATCCCGCCTGGCCTGTACGCCTCGCTCAAGCATCTGGCGGTGCTCCACAACCCCGCGTTCCACAAGAACGAGCGGCTGCGGATGTCCAACCACGCCACCCCGCGGTTCATCCGCTGCTACGCCGAGGACCTCGAGCACCTGTACCTGCCGCGGGGAGTCACCGAAGCCGCGGCCGCGCTCGTGGCGGAGGCCGGCAGCCGGCTGGAGATCCACGACGTGCGCAGCGAGCCGGCTCCGCTCAAGGTCACGTTCACCGGTGCACTGCGCAAGCTGCAGGCCGAGACCGTCGAGGAGCTCGCCCGCCACGAGCTGGGGGTGCTCGAGGCGCCGCCCGGCGCGGGCAAGACGGTCATGGGCTGTGCGTTGATCGCCCGTCATGCCACGCCCACGCTCGTGCTCGTGGACCGCAGGGAGCTGCTCGACCAGTGGCGAGCTCAGCTGCGCACCCACCTGGGGATCGACGCGGGGCAGGTCGGCGCCGGCAAGCGCACCCAGACCCGGGCGGTGGACATCGCCACGTTCCAGACCGTCGTGCGCAGCCAGCGCCCCGACGAGCTGCTCGACGGCTACGGCCTGGTGGTCATCGACGAGTGCCACCGTGTGGCCGCCCCCACCATCGAGCGCACGGTGCGGGAGGTGCGGGCGCGGCGGTGGCTCGGCCTGACCGCCACCCCGCAGCGACCCGACGGCCTCAAAGACGTCATGGTCATGCAGTGCGGGCCGATCAGGCGCCGCATCGACCAGATCGACGACCACCTCGTCCGGCTGCTGCACGTCCACGACACGCAGCTGGCGGTGAACATGCCGACCGACGGGCTGACCCGAGGTGAGGTGCTCGCGCTGCTGTACGAGTCGATCGTGGACGACGCTGGCCGCACCGATCAGGTCTGCGACGACGTCGCACGTGCGCTGCGCGACGGGCGCAACTGTCTGGTGCTCAGCGGCCGCACCGAGCACGTCGAGACGCTCACCGGCGGACTGCGCGACCGCGGCTTTGACCCCCTGGTCCTCCACGGCCGCCTCAACGTCACCAAGCGGCGTGCCGTGCACGCGCGTCTGGCCGAGGAACGCCAGGTGCTGCTGGTCGCGACCGACCGCTACATCGGCGAGGGCTTTGACTGCCCGCGGCTGGACACGCTGTTCCTCGCCTTCCCCGTGTCGGCCCCCCAGCGCATCGAACAGTACGCGGGCCGCGTCGTGCGCGCCCACCCCGGCAAGGACACCGCCGAGGTGCACGACTACCGCGACGCCGGCGTCCCGATGCTCAAGGCGATGTACAACCGGCGCAAGGCCGGCTACCGCAAGCTGCGGTTCGCCACCGACCCGACGGCGGCCAGCGCCCCGCGGCTCCCGCTGCCCGCGGCGGGCGGCCCGCCGGTCGCGCAACCCAAAGCGCCGGCCGAGTGCGCCGCCCCATCAGCGACGCCCGCGCAGGTCCGTGCTTGGGCGCGCGCGGCCGGCTTCGCCGTCGGCGACCGCGGTCGGCTGCCGGGCGAGGTCTGGCAGGCCTACCGCACCGCCCGCACCTGACGAGGAGCCACCCCGTGCCACAGCCCCGACGGCATCGGATGCGCCGGCCGGCCCGGCTCGACTCCGCCCGCTCGTGGCTGGAGTCCGGTGCCGAGGTGACAGTGCGCGCCTACGCCCGCCGCTACGGCGTCGACCGCTACACCGCCTGCGACGAGCTGGGGATCCTCGGGGTCGCACTGTCGGCGAAGGACCAGCGGTGGTCGGTCCGTCCGCCGCCGGTCCCCAAGCGCTCGCGTCGCGAGGAGCCCGAGGGCGTCCAGGACGGGCTCCCCGACGGCTGGTTGGAGTGGGGCGGCGAGCTCATGTTCGTCGCGGGCTTCACCTCCGGCGGGGCGCCCTACGGCGTGCGGGTGCAGGACTTCCCCGCCCACGACCTCCCCGAGGAGCTCAAAGCGTTCGCCGAGGAGCGCCGCGCAGAAGAGCGCAGGCTGACCGCTCTCGCCGCCGAGCAGCGCGCCCGCTTCGGCCGGCAGGAGCGCGACGTGCCGTTCTGACCGGGGCACAGCCTCCCCTGCGCGGCCCAGTCAGTCGATCCAAGGTCTCGGCCGTGTCCATGTGTAGGCCGAGAGGCAGGGACGGGTGCACGGCTGGTTGTCCTACATGGCTACATTGTGTTCTGAGGAGGGCAGGTGCATGGCCGCACGACACGTCACACTCCGACTCGACGCCGACGTGGTCGACCGACTCGACGAGCGCAGCCAGAGCACGGGACGCAAGCGGCCCGAGTTGATCACCCGCTATGTCGATGAGGGCATGCGCATGGAGGAAGCCCGTCGAGCGCAGCAGATCTGGGAGCGGCGCCAGGACGCCCAGCTCGTCCAACTTCCGATCGCATTCGGTCTTGAGCGCTTCAGGTGAGCGTCATCACAGGCTTGTGGACCCGCCCGATCCGCAGCAGTTGCACCGCCGGCTTCGGCCGCACGGAGACTCAAGGCCGGGTTGTAGGCCTCCTTGGAGTCTCCTGCCACCACGGTGCCCAAAGGTGCTTGTTCCGCAGCGATCAGGGGTGCCGGTGCTGCGCGTCGCCCCGTCGGGCCGTCCCTGGCCCGAGCAGGCCGTCCCGTCCCGCGGGTGCCTGTCAGTCGCAGCGCAGCGGGCTTGAAGGATGACGACGTCGTCGTCATCGACCAGGTACACGAGACGATGCTCCTGGCGATCCGGCATGACCAGGCGCCCGCCAGAGCCACCGGGCGTTGGCGGGGGCGCGCAGGGGGTGGTCGAGCTCGGCGACGACCAGGGGCGACACGACAAGCAGTCCGACGGCGATGAGCAACGCATCGGTGTCAGCGGCGTCTCGCCACAGCCGGCAGCGGCAGCATGCCCACCATGCTTCTCGTGCCAAGCGCCATGATCGAGGTGCCATGGACTCGCTGCTCATCTTCAGCGAGCACGCCATCGACCGCATGCTCGATGGGGACTCGATGTCACCGATGTGCAGACCGCGTTCGATAGCGCTGAGACCATCGAGGAGTACGCCGATGGTGCCCGACTCCTGCTGGCCGGGCCGGCGTGCGCCCACTCCCGCAGCACTGGCCACGATCTACTCGCGGCCGTGTCAGCTGCGCGTGAGGGTCAGTTGCCAGATGTCGTCGTCGTGGCTGGTGACGGTGGCGGCCCGGTAGGTGCCGGCGCCGTCGTGGATCAGCGCTTCATTCGCCCACCGCGAGGCCCTCGTCGCCGTCGAGCAGCGCCTCGTGGACGTGGACGACACCGTGCTTGAGCATGCCGGGGGTGGTCTCGATGGTGATGACGGTTCTGGTCAGGATGTTCATCGCGGCTCCTCGGGTGAGATCGTATCGTGACTCGTCGCTAGGAAAGCGGCGTGGGACCCTCCAACGCGTCCAGGAACGGCAGTACCGCAGGGATGAACCGCGCCCGCAGGGTTCGTCTGGCCTCCGGGTCTGGTGCGGTGCGGTCGGCAAGTTCGGTCGCACTGAGGTCACGTGCGATGACCAGGTCGAAGTGGGCAGCGTTGCGCGGATCAGGTTCACCGAACTCGTCGACGATGCCGGTCGGCCACAGCTCGTAGTCCAACGCCTGGATGGTGGCGCCGGTTCTGGTGATAGGTGTCATAGCCGGTGAGCGAGCCAGCGCGGCCGGTGACCAGTCCTCCGTGACCGCGAAGCAGGACACGACCCAGCACCTGTTGGGGCGGAAGGCCCAATGCCTCCACGCGGTCGTAGCGGTCGGCCGTGGCCAAGCCGGACTGGATCATCTGGTGCGGTTCAATGGTGCCGAACTGCGGAAACGCTCCCCGGCTCGGGTCCTTGGGCCACACTTGGGCCATGCTGGCCCACCGCCGGCCACTTCGGCGCAGCAGTGACGCTCATGGCCCGAGTTCGAGATATGCGGTCCAGCGCCTCCGAGCTGAAGCGGACGTTGTTCAGGGCCAGTTTCGGGCAGACAGCTGGCGGTTGCGGAAGCTGGCCCCAGCTGCACCAGAGCGCGCAGCTCGCTCGCGTCAGGCGGCGCTCGACCCGTGCTCGAGCCGCTCGGCGATCCAGACCTTGATGATCGACTGGCGGGTGACGCCCAACCGCCTGGCCTCCTGATCCAGCGACTCCACCATCCACGCGGGAAAGTCCACGTTGACGCGGCGTTGCTCGGTCCCGGGCCGGCGCGCCTGATCCAGGTCGAGAGCGCTCGTGACGTCCTCGCCGCGGTCGAACCGCTGGTCGAGCTCCTTAGCCTTCATAGATGGCCACCTCCTCGTCGCGTGAACGGCGGACCGAGATGATTCTCGTGACCTCCTGCCGGCGGGTCACCACGGCGGACAGTGCCGACCTTCAATCCGCCCGACCACGAGCCATCGGGGCTCGTCAACCGTTCGGGGGGGATCTCCACACGCAGAGAGTCCTGCCACAGCCGTTGCGCCTGGTCGAAGTCGATGCCGTGCTTCGCCGCGTTCGCGGCGCTCTTGTCGGCGTCGAACTCGAACTCCACCCGATTGTCTCCATTTCGGTATAGAAACTATACCGCCGACCACGTAGCGTCCACGTGGTCCATCCCGACGGCGAGCGGCCTCATGCGGCTCAGGGACCGGCCGACTCCAACCTGTCCCGACCCCCTCCGAGCGCCGCGCGTCGAGCACCGCCCGACCCCGCTCGGCGTCTCAGGGCATCACGTGCGCGTAGGTGTGCAGCAGCAGCGCCCCGCCGTCCGCTGTGCCCGAGCCATGAGGCCACCGCCGCGACGCTCACCCCGTCGCTGAGCAGCGTCGAGGCGTACACGTGGCGCAGCATAAGGGCTTCCACGAGCGTAGAAGCGGGCGGACGATCACCTCCCCTATCCCTGGAGGTATGCGATGCCCACGACAACCATCCTGTTCCCGGTCGACGACGACCGACAGCGCGTGAACCTGCTCGCCGGCGCATTCCTGGCCGGCTATCGCTCCGCCCATACCCGGCGCAACTACGCCTGCGATCTACGGCAATGGCTGAGTTCTGTGATCACTTCAAACGTGGACCCGCTCGGCGCGCGACGCATCCACGTGGAGGTGTTCGCTCGCCACCACGAAGCAACCGGTCTTGCTGCCGGAACGATCAAGCGCAAGCTGGCGACCTTGACGATGTTCTACAAGTGGCTCGTCGACGAGCAGTTGGCCGACACCTCACCGATGACCAACGTCCGTCGACCCAAAGTCTCCAACGAATCCACCCGGCTCGGGCTGGGTCGCACCGAACTGTGCGACTGGCTCGACGCCGCCGAAGCACTCGGCGGCTACGACTACGCCCTGGCGTGCCTGCTCGCCCTCAACGGACTGCGCATCGGCGAGGTCTGCGCCGCCAACGTCGAGAACCTGGGCGAGACCCGCTACCACCACACCCTGAGCATCATCGGCAAAGGCGACAACCAGCGCTGGTGCCCCTCGCACCACGCACCCGCATGGCCGTCGACCAAGCCGTAGGCATCCGCACCGAGGGTCCGCTCATCCTGTCGCGCTGGGGGACCCGCCTCAACGGCCAATCAAGGCTGGCGAGCCGTGCGCCGCATCTCCCGGCACGCAGGGACACCAAACCGATCAGCCCCCACTCACTGCGCCACTCGGCGATCACCGTTGCGCTCAACGCCGGCGTGTCACTGCGTGACGCGTGGGTCGTCGGCGGTGGCGAACGAGCCGGTCATCCCGAGCGGGTCGAACACACGGTCGGCGAGCTCGTCGGCGAAGGGGCGGCCGGTGACCTGCTCGGTCACCGCGGCCAGCAGCATGAACCCGGCGTTGCTGTAGTTGAAGCCCTCCCCCGGTGGACCGCTGAGCCGGCGGGACAGCAGCTCGTCGACGCGGCGGTCAAGGGCGTCGGGCCCTTCGTGGATCGTGACCGTTCCGGCGGTTCCCACGATCATGCTGAGTCCGGCGGTGTGGGTGAGCAGCTGCTCGACCGTGGCCGTCTCGAA